>JAFVZF010000016.1 GCA_017508305.1 Paludibacteraceae bacterium
CAGCAACTGACAACAACATGCGTACCGTCGCCAACGTACGTAGCTACTTTACCAAAGCCGGCGGTTCGTTGGGAACAAGCGGTTGCTTGCAATTTTTATTTGACCATAAATGCGTCTTTTCTATCGTGCCCAAAGAAGGCATGGAATTAGAAGAATTGGAATTGGAACTTATCGACTATGGTGTAGAAGAGTTAGAAAAAGATGACGAAGGAAATATCGTGTTCTATGGCGATTTCCAATCGTATGCTGCCATTCAAAAATATTTAGAAGACAATGGTTTTGAAATAAACAGTGCAGAATTTGAACGTATCCCTAACGACTACAAAACTGTAACCGAAGAACAAAGAGCTGCTATTCAAAAACTATTGGATAGAATCGAAGAAGACGAAGACGTACAAAACGTTTACCATAACATGGCTGCAGAATAACCCAAAGTCATTGTTTCTTTACCCTACCCCCATTTTTGGCAATAAAGTCTTTCCAATTTTTATAAGGCTTGTCGACAATGGGGGTTTTCTTTTGCATAAAATGGCAGTAGGCCGCCGCCAACGCATCTGTTGCGTCTAATTTAAGGTGCAACTCTTCCAATGGTATCTGCAAAAAGCGTCGCAACATATCTGCCACCTGTTCTTTTGAGGCTGCGCCACTCCCCGTTATCGCCATTTTTATTTTTAGAGGGCTGTATTCGTCGACCGTCAAACCGGCCCTCATAGCAGCAGCAATAGCAACTCCTTGTGCCCTGCCCAGCTTTAGCATCGACTGAACGTTTTTTCCAAAAAAAGGCGATTCGATTGCCAATTCTTGTGGATGATAACGTTCGATAAGCGTAGACATTATCTCCAACACCTTTTGCAATTTTTCGTAGTGCGTTTTGCAATCCTTAAATTGCACACATCCCAAATCGACCAACGAGGCCTTAGCACCATGGTACGACAAAATTCCATAGCCCATTACCGTAGTACCCGGGTCTATGCCTAAAATAGTATATGTGGGGGTCGATTTCATTACGCATCCAATCGGGCATCTACGCCCCACATCAATTTTTCGCGCAAAGTTTGAAAGTATGTATGGCCGTTTCGTTTTGCCACTTTAATGGCATATGGGGCTTTTCTCAACGTAAGATGTATACCACTTTTGCACACGACCGATCTGCCATCTATGGCAATTAAAAAATGCCTGTTTCTACTTTCAATATCCAAATCGATTTGCCAATGATCAGGCACAATAACAGGACGAAGATTAAGGCTATGTGGTGCTACAGGCGAGACCACAAAGCTACTATTCTCGGGCATTAAAATAGAGGCACCCACACTCAGGGCATAAGCAGTAGATCCGGTGGGAGTAGACACCAAAAGTCCATCGGCACGATAGGTACACAAATATTCGCCATTCAACGAAGTATGCACCTTTATCATCGACGATGTATCTTGCTTTAAAACAGCCACTTCGTTTAAGGCAATTGCCTCGTCTTCGTCCGGGAAAATTGCAGGTGCATGTAACGAAAGAAGCGAACGTTCTTCAATGCTAAAACCACTGTTCATTATTTCATCGATGGCAGCAGCAATCTCATCACCTTTTACGTCCACCAAAAAGCCTAAATTACCCAAATTGATGCCTAAAATAGGAACGCCGGCACTGCCTACACGTTTGGCGGTTTTTAAAAACGTGCCATCTCCTCCCAAACTCAGTGCCAAATCGACAGCTATGGGTTGATTTTTCTTTACCAATTGATAAGTTGATGGCAAATAAGCATTATTCGCCTTTAAAAATTGTTCCATATTGCTATCAATGTACAAAGCAACGTGGTATTTTTCTAAACTTTGTAGCAATTCGGTCGAAGCAGCCGCAAAACCTTTTTTGTATACGCTGCCAAATACAGCAACTTTCTGAATATGTGGATAATTTTCTGCCATAAATAGAAGTTTATCTGCAATAAATGATTAACTTTGTTCGTTTTTAAAGAAAACGAGCACAAGCCCACGCAGGGCTTGTTTTACTTGCAAAGTAAGTTATTTTTTATGAAAAAGACAACATTAAGTGTAAATATCAACAAGGTAGCTACCATTCGCAATGCCAGAGGCGGTCAGGTTCCTAATGTGGTACAGGTTGCATTGGACTGCGAGCTATTTGGAGCTGATGGCATTACCGTCCATCCCCGACCCGACGAACGACACATACGATATGCGGATGTGCATGATTTAAAAAAAGTACTCACTACCGAATTTAACATCGAAGGCTATCCCCAACAATCGTTTATCGACTTGGTATTGGCGGTAAAGCCTACGCAAGTAACCTTGGTTCCCGATCCCCCCGAAGCCATCACTTCCAATGCAGGTTGGGATACTATTGAACACCGCGATTTTTTAACAGAAATTGTTGCCGAATTTAAACGAAACGGCATTCGTACCTCCATTTTTACCGATACACGTGCTGCTATTATCGAAACCGCAGCACTTATCGGAACAGATAGAATAGAACTCTATACAGAGCCTTATGCTACCGCCTATCCGCTCGATGCTGCAGCTGCTGTCAGCCCATTTGCGCAGGCTTCTGAAGTGGCACACCAGTGCGGATTGCGAGTCAATGCCGGACACGATCTCAACTTGCAAAACCTTCGCTATTTTGCACAAGAAGTTCCTTATTTGGACGAAGTATCGATTGGGCATGCTTTAATTTCGGATGCTCTATATTTGGGTTTACAAGAAACAATCAAACAATACAACCAACAACTAATCTTTTAATAAACACCTCAACGATTATTCGGGCTACGCCCTCATGAAGTTTGGCTGCGGTTCGGCAATTAAAGTAAACTTTATTGCGCTCACCTTGCACAAACTTTCAACATTAAACATTAAACACTAAATACTAAACATACATGACACTTTTAAACGTATTATTGCAAATACAAGCAACAGGCGCAGCCCTTGCAGACAGCACTGCTCAAGTAGCCCCAGAAGTAGTCGAAATGAACTATTGGGAAATGGCACAAAAAGGCGGACCATTTATCATGATTCCCATGCTGATCATGTCATTTATTGCTGTTTATATTTTTATAGAACGATGGATAACCATCAAAAAAGCAGCCAAAGAGGATACGACATTTATGGATCGCATCAAGGATTACATCATGGAAGGTAAAATTGAATCGGCAAGTAATCTATGCCAACAAGTCAATACACCTGCCGCCCGCATGATTGAAAAGGGGATTTCGCGTTTGGGCAAACCCATGAACGACGTGTTGGTTGCCATCGAAAACGTAGGCAACCTCGAAACCAACAAATTGGAAAAAGGCTTTAATATGTTAGCCACTATTGCCGGCGGTGCTCCCATGTTGGGTTTCTTGGGTACGGTTATCGGTATGGTACAAGCATTTTATGACATGGCAAATGCGGGCAATAACGTAGACATCACCGTTTTATCCAATGGTATATACACTGCTATGATTACTACAGTTGCCGGTTTGGTGGTAGGTATTGTTGCCTATTTCGCCTACAATGTATTGGTATCTAAATTAGATCAAGTAGTACAAAAAATGGAGTTGCGTACCATGGAATTTATGGATTTATTAAATGAGCCTATAAAATAAAAACGCATGGCAATCAAAAAACGAAATAAGGTCAATCCTACGTTTAGCATGTCGTCAATGACCGACTTGGTATTCTTATTGCTCATTTTCTTTATGATTACCTCTACGGTTGTTACGCCAAGTGCTATCAAGTTAGTACTGCCTAAAAGCAGTAGTCAAGCAGCGGCAAAGCCCATTACACGTGTATTTATTGATGCCAATTTGCAATTTTACGTGGCAACCGGCAAAGAGAAAGAGCGTGCCGTTGCCTTTGAAGAAATAGAACCATTTTTGCAAAGTGTAGTAGCAGCCGAGCCCGAAATGTACGTCGCATTGTATGCCGACGAAAGTGTCCCCTACCGCGAAATTGTACGTGTACTCAACATCGCCAATAAGAATCAATTTAAATTAGTGATTGCTACCCGTCCTGTACGAGAATGAAATCAAACAAACAAAATAAAGATAGCAAAATAGCCGGATTTATAGGTTCGGTTATTGTGCATTTATTGCTACTGTTGGTACTCTTTTTTACGGGGATTATCACGACTATTCCGGATACAGAAGAGGGGTTGACAGTTAATTACGGCACCTCTGATATGGGTGATGGACTATTTGAACCTGCTCCTCAAAAAGAGATAGAAGATCAATTAGCTCCGCCCTCCGAACCTGTACAACCAACAACACCTCCGGCTGTAGAAACACCTACGCCCTCGCAACCCGACTTGCAAACACAAGACATCGAAGAATCGTTGGAAATGAAAGCTGCCCGCGAGAAAGCCGAAAAAGAGAAGGAATTAGAACGCCAACGACAAGAAGAAGAAAGAAAAAAGCAAGAAGCTGAGGCCAAACGCATTGCCGAAGAAAAACGCATTGCCGAAGAAAAACGCAAAGCAGAAGAAGCCAAGCGCAAAGCACAAGAAGAACAAAAGAAAAAAGCTTCGGCAGCTGCAAAAAATGCTTTTGGCAGTGGCGGCAAAGGCACCAACACCTCCTCTACTGGCGAAGGCTCGACCGGCAACGTTGGCAACCAAGGAAATCCGTTTGGTAGTGCCGAATCGACCAATCGAGAGGGAGGTGGCAC
>JAFVZF010000017.1 GCA_017508305.1 Paludibacteraceae bacterium
GAGCAACATGAGCGAAGCTAACGGGAGCAACTTATTACATGATTTTAGGCATCGGTTCAGCATAACCCATGTAAACATGGTTTCTGCATTCACCTTGCACTAAAATTCATGAGCGAAGCGAACGGGAGCAACTTATACATGATTTTAGGCATCGGTTCAGCATAACCCATGTAAACATGGTTTCTGCATTCACCTCGCACTAAAATTCATGAGCGAAGCGAACTAAACGACTAAACAACTAAACGAATAAACACAAAAATATGAAAAGCAACGGTTTAGTATCCATTACCGATTACAGCAAAGAAGATATTTTGCGCATATTGGATTTGGCCGAACAATTTGAAAAGAACCCCAATCCTCGCTTGTTGGAAGGCAAATTGGTTGCGACCTTGTTTTTTGAGCCTTCTACCCGTACCCGACTTAGTTTTGAAACAGCCGTAAACCGATTGGGCGGAAGGGTGATTGGTTTTTCGGATGCCGCTACATCCAGTTCGTCCAAAGGCGAAAGCCTAAAAGACACCATAAAAATGGTAAGCAACTACGTAGACTTGATTGTCATGCGTCACCCCGTCGAGGGAGCTGCCCGCTATGCATCAGAAGTAGCCAGTGTTCCTGTTATCAACGCTGGCGATGGAGCCAATCAACACCCTACACAAACCATGCTCGATTTGTATTCGATAAAAAAAACACAAGGCAAATTGACTGATTTAACCATCAGTATGGTGGGCGACTTAAAATATGGTCGTACTGTCCACTCGTTATTGATGGCCATGCGGTATTTCAACCCACGTTACAATTTTGTATCGCCCCCCGAATTACGCATTCCGGAACAGTACCGCACTTTCTGCAAAGAAAATAACATCGAATACCACGAATACGAGGACATGAATCAGATTTTAAACGAATCGGACATTTTGTATATGACTCGTGTACAACAAGAACGCTTTACCGATCCTGTCGAATACGAGAAAGTACGAAATACCTATTCGTTGCACAACAATATGTTAGAAGGCACAAAAGACAATTTGCGCATTTTGCATCCACTACCTCGTATCACAGAAATTGCAGAAGATGTAGACGACAACCCCAAAGCCTACTATTTCCAACAGGCTAAAAATGGCGTTTATGCGCGTCAAGCTGTCATCTGCTCCATCTTAGGTTTAGTATAGTCAAAGAATAATTAAAAAGACTTTCGACATTAGACTTTTGACATTAGACGTGTTACAATATGAAAGCAAGTAAAACAGAACTCATTGTACGTGCCTTAGAAAATGGCACCGTAATCGACCATATTCCTGCCAACCGCCTATTTAAAGTGGTTAGTTTGTTGCATTTAGACGAAACCGAAGATAAAATTACCATCGGCAACAATCTACGTAGCGAAAAATTGGGCACCAAAGGAGTATTAAAAATTGCAGACCGCTATTTGCAACCCGAAGAGTTGAACAAGTTAGCCATTATCGCTCCTAATGCGCACATTAGCATTATCAAAGATTATCAGGTAGTAGAGAAAGTACGTTTGGACATTCCAGAGGAGATCGTAGATGTCTTACAATGCCTAAACCCCATGTGCGTAACCAACAAAGAGCGCATTGCCACCCGTTTTCATTTAATGGATCGCGAAAAAGGCACAGTAAAATGCCACTACTGCGAGAGAGTCATTAACCGCGAAGATTGTATATTAAAATGAGTAAAGTCAATTGGAAACCGGGCACACTTATCTATCCCCTGCCTGCCCTAATGGTAAGTTGCGGTGAAAAACCCGAAGACTACAACATTTTAACCGTTAGTTGGACCGGAACCATTTGCTCCGATCCAGCCATGTGCTATATATCGGTACGTAAATCGCGCCACTCGTACGACATCATCAAGAACAGCGGTTGTTTTGTACTTAACCTCACCACAGAAGCATTGGCATTTGCCACCGATTGGTGCGGCGTAAAATCGGGCAAAGATGTTAATAAGTTCAGCGAAATGAAGCTAACAGCGGCTCCTGCCCAATATGTAAAAGCTCCTATTATCGTAGAATCACCACTAAATATTGAGTGCGAAGTTGTGGAGATAAAAGAGTTAGGCACGCACGATATGTTTATCGCCAAAGTAGTTAACGTGCAAGCAGATAGTAAATACATCGACCCCAAAACAGATGCTTTCGACTTGGAGGCCGCTAAACTTTTGGCATATAGCCATGGTCAATACTATCAGTTAGGTAATCGTATCGGCAAATTTGGTTGGTCGGTACAGAAAAAGAAATAATATGAAAAAAATCTATTTAGCAGCTATTCTTTGCCTACAAAGTATTGGTTTATTTGCGGCGGTTGATGCAGCTGCCATTGCTTTATTGGACAAAACATCCAACCTGTACAAGCAATCTACCGGCACAGAGCTCACCTTAAAGATAGGTATTGATGATGCTCAAAGTGGTCAAAGCCAATCGGTAGACGGCACTTTAAAAACAAGGGACAATCGTTTTGTGCTATCCACATCGTTTGCAACCATGAATTTTGATGGAAAAATCCTCTATATCTATCAACCGGATGTAAATGAAATTACCA
>JAFVZF010000018.1 GCA_017508305.1 Paludibacteraceae bacterium
AGGTGCAGTTTATCTTCTTTAAAAATAACTAAAAATATAACACAAAAAACATTCCTTATAAAATTAGTGCTACTTTTGTTTTCGACTAATCGGTGAAAGTTTGTGCAAGCCGAGTGCAGAGTCAAACTTGTTTGAACTATGCCGAGGCGCAGCCAAACTTCATGAGGGCGAAGCCCGAGTAATCGACTAATCGACTAAACGAGTTTCAGTGCGAGGTGAGCACAATAAAGTTTACTTTAATTGCCGAACCGATGCCTGAAATCCTAAAAAGCGAAGCTTTGAATAATCAACAAATAAACATATAAAAACATGGACAAAGGAAAATTTTATGCAGGGCTTAGCGTAATGATAGGCCTGATAGTGATGGGAATCATGATTCCTGTAGCTGTAAACAAATACATGTCGTACACCCGTACGGTCGATGTAAAAGGGCTTTGCGAACGAGAGGTAAAAGCGGACAAAGTAATTTGGCCTATTGTTTACAAGGTAATGGGCGATGATTTGCCTGCCGTATACGCACAAATGGATGCCAAGAATAAAAAGGTATTGGCATTTTTGCACAACGGAGGCATTGTCGATGCGGAAATTACGGTCAATGCACCCAGCATATCAGACAAGTTTGCCAACGAATACGGCAATAACCGTTTGTACCGTTATGTCGGAAAAAATGTCATTACCGTTTGCACTACCGATATTGACAAAGTACTTGCCTTGATGGGCAAGCAAGCCGAACTTATCAAAGAGGGCATCGTTATCAACGATTCGGAAAATTGGGAGAATCCAACCGAATTTAAATTTGAGGGACTAAATGATCTAAAACCAACCATGGTAGAAGAAGCCACCAAGAATGCACGCGAAACTGCCGAAAAATTTGCCAAAGATTCGGACAGCAAATTGGGAAAAATAAAACGTGCCAGCCAAGGTTCGTTTAGCATCGAAAACCGAGACAGCAACACCCCACACATCAAACGCGTACGCGTGGTGTCGTCTATTACGTACTACCTGTCTAATTGATAGTTGATAAAGGATAAAGGAGAAAGGAGAAAGATTTTTAATCCTCATTTCTCCTTTCTCATTTCTCAATTCTCATTTTCTTTATTACCTTTGCAGCCTGAAACTTAAACTATAAAGAAATGTCGGTACATAAGAGTGACGATATGCGTAAGGTAACTACCCATCGCCTATCGGAGATGAAACAAAGAGGCGAGAAAATCAGCATGCTTACCGCATACGATTTTTCGATGGCTTCTATTTTGGATCAAGCCGGAGTGGATGTTCTATTGGTAGGCGACTCGGCGTCGAATGTAATGTGTGGTAATGTAACCACCCTACCCATTACCTTAGACGAAATGATTTTCATGGCAAAAAGTGTTGCCAAGGCTGTTAAACGTTCGTTGGTGGTTTGCGACATGCCTTTTGGTACATACCAAGGAAACTCGTTAGAAGCCTTATCTTCTGCCATTCGTATCATGAAAGAAACGGGCGCTGATTGCATCAAGTTGGAAGGCGGAGAAGAAATCATTGATTCGGTAAAACGTATTCTATCGGCAGGTATTCCTGTTATGGGGCACTTGGGGTTAATGCCTCAATCCATTAACAAATACGGAACTTATGCCGTACGTGCCAAAGAAGAATCGGAAGCACAAAAATTGATTGCCGATGCTAAATTATTAGAAGAAGCGGGATGTTTTGCCATTGTATTGGAAAAAATTCCGGCTGAATTGGCGCAAAAAGTAGCAGAAAGTGTACATATTCCTATCATCGGTATTGGAGCCGGTGGTGGCGTTGACGGACAAGTATTGGTAATGCACGATATGTTGGGCATTACACAAGGGTTCTCGCCTCGTTTCTTGCGTCGCTATGCAGACTTGTTTAGCGTCATTACCGAAGCTGTTGGAAATTACGTAGCCGACGTAAAAAGCGGCGATTTTCCTAACGAAAAAGAGCAGTATTAATACTGCTCTTTTTCGTTTCTGCTCAATTATCCGCTACTACTTTTTGATAAAACGAAGTGCCTGCGAGCCTAAACGCAATATATACATACCTGCAGGCAAATCATCCACTGAAACTTCGGTTATTTCTTCGCCGACCAAATGCACTGTCTTGCACAATTTACCACTTACATTATAGATACAGGCACTTCCTGTAGGCAAATAGCCTGATTGTATGTACAACACAGAGGTTGTCGGATTGGGGTAAATGGACAAATCGGCATAATCTTCTTCCTCAACATCGGTAGGAATGGGACAGGTATCAAAATTACCCGATGTCGTTCCCAACTTGGCTGTTCCTTTGCCACAAATAAATGCCGTACCTTCGTTACATACCGACGCAGCTACCGTCAACTTTCCACTTACGGTTATATCGGGTTTTTCTGCACTACCTTTACCCTTTTCGACAATCAATTTAGCAATGGAAACAGTACC
>JAFVZF010000019.1 GCA_017508305.1 Paludibacteraceae bacterium
TCCTTGGTTCAAGTCCAAGTGGGCCCACCTAAAACCGCTAACGGCATGTTAGCGGTTTTCTTGTTTAAGATTTAACCCTTTTTTCTTTGGTTGATAATAATTATTTCTGTACATTCGCAGTCGTTATGAAAGTTATCACAAATTTTAAGAATATTGAGCCTAAAAATTCGGCTGTAGCCATCGGCTTTTTTGACGGCGTACACAAAGGACACGCCAGTTTACTGCAAACCTTAATCAACAAAGCCAACGAAAAAGGCTTACAATCGGTAGTTATTACCTTCTCAAAACATCCTCGCGAAATTTTAGGAGCCAACTACGTCCCCAAATTACTTACCATCAACAGTGAGCGCATTGCCATCTTGGAAAAGATGGGTGTTGACGTATGCATTGTATTAGATGCCGACAAAGAGCTGTTCGAACTCTCCTCTAAATATTTTATGCAACACTACTTGGTAGAAAAACTTAATACCAAGTACTTGTTAGTTGGTCACGATCATCATTTTGGCAATGACCGCGAAAACGGCTACGACTACTACAAGCAATTAGGAGAAAGCATGGGCATTGAAGTAGAACAAGGCAGTGCGCTTCAAGTAAACAACCTTAACGTCAGCTCGTCGATGGTGCGCAAAGCCTTGCAAGATGGTCAGGTAAAACAAGCTGCCAACTATTTAGGTTACTGCTACTTTATTAACGGCACCGTTATTTCGGGACAAAAAGTAGGTAGAACCATTGGATTCCCTACTGCCAACGTGGCCATTAACGATGTACACAAGTTACTACCCAAACACGGTGTATATGCCGTTAGAGCCAAATTAAGCGACGATGACAATATTTACAACGGCATGCTTTACATTGGCGAACGCCCTACATTTGTAACCGGATCGGTAGCCAAAAGCATCGAAGTGCATTTATTTAACTTCTCGAACGATATTTACCATCGAAAAATTAGTCTTGAACTTTTGGAATACGTGCGCGATGAAGCACGCTTTGACACGCCCGATAGTTTGGCACGCCAACTACAAAAAGACAGGGATGATTTGTTGGAATGGTTTAAAGAACAAAACTTTTAATACAAAAGGCATCGCCCAATGGCGATGCCTTTCTATTATAATGTACCTGCTTAACGCCCCAACAGACTTCTCAGTTTGGGAGCTTTTTTATCAAACACGCTGCCTAAATTAAATTGGGCTATTAGCTGCTGTTGGCAGTTAAAAGTACCCTCTTGCGTTACATCGATAGTGAATGTGGCATGCACATTGACAAATCGGTTGTTATAGATGTAGGCAAAAATGTCTGTTCGG
Organism: Paludibacteraceae bacterium; assembly: GCA_017508305.1. GTDB lineage: Bacteria > Bacteroidota > Bacteroidia > Bacteroidales > Paludibacteraceae > Enterocola. The sequence goes on from JAFVZF010000019.1 coordinate 1,302, forward strand.
TTGTACACCTGTGCTCTATACCATGGATCACCCAAATTAAGCACACTGCCATAGGTACTGTACAAAGGAAACATATTGTCGCCAAAATAGGTAGTGTTTTTTACCCCAAGGTACTTCCATTTTACCATTAATTCGATGCAACCTCCATGGGTAATATAGTTGAGATCTCTGTTACGATCGCGCTGAATGCCAAACAAATAACTGGCACGCAGCGCCAACGAGTCGAGGGAGGGGGTATAAGACGAAAAATCCAAACCTACGTATGGATTGACCAAATAGTCATCACAAACTCCATAGTTTTTTGATTTACTGTTTGCCAAATGGTTTAGGGCTGCCATGCCCCCTACATTAAACCATTTGTGTTGGTATCGTCCATTGAGCACCACACGAAATGCCTCGCGCGTAGAATCGCCCCACATACCACGCCAATCTGCCAATAGGCTGACAAATCCTTTGTTACTACGGTATTGCAAAAGTGCGCCTTGTATATTGGCACACTCGTATGCCAAAGAGTCGTACCAAAGGTACGTGGGCATTTCTTCTATTAGGTGTGTATAGGGAACAAAGCCCAGATTTACATCAAAGCCCTTGGCACGCATGCGATAGTAGGCTGTAGGTCGGAAGGTGGCTCGGGCGTAATCGGTTCCGATGGGTTGATTATACGCCACACCCACCATCACACGATGGCTCACACCGTTAGTATCTGCAATTGCCACACCTACCTCGGGTGCTATGCGCACGCCAAACTGTGTAAAATCATGCTGGTATTGCGTACGGTTAAACTCTCTGTTGTCGAAATAGAACAAAAAGTCGGCATCATAAGCAAATTGGACAGAAGTGCTTTTCTGTTGTGCAAAAAGTGGGGATACAACCCCTACCATTAAGCAAACAAGTACCGGCAACAGTTTATTTATCATCTTATAAATAGCATTTCACGGTATTTGGGCAAAGACCACAAATCGTCGTCCACAATGAGTTCCAACTCGTCAGCATGGTAACGAATCGTATCGAAATAAGGAAGCACAGTGCTTTCGTATGCCAAGGCTTTTTCGCGCTCGCTCTCTATTTTATTTGCCGTTTTGCGCGCAGCCACCATTTTTTGTACCGCTATGGTAATCTGCGAAATATGGTTTGCCAAACGCTCTATTAAATCGTTATTGTGTTTAGAAAGTTCGCGAGCCAACTCTGCGCTGTACACCTGCTGCATTTTGTATACATTATCCAGCAACATGGATTGGTAGCGAGTAGCCACGGGAATGATGTGATTAAGCGACAAATCGCCCAAAATACGCGCCTCAATCTGAATCTTTTTGGTATACGTATCCCATTTAACCTCGTTGCGCGCCTCCAACTCTTTTTCGTTAAACACACCCGTTTGGGCAAACAAGTTTATGCTTTGTTGGTTGGTATAGGCATCATAAATAAGTGGCACACTGGTTTCGCAATCCAAACCACGGGTTTTGGCTTCTTGTTTCCATGCGTCGCTGTACCCATTTCCGTCAAAGCGAATGGCTTTAGAAGCCTTGATGTATTCTTTAAGCACCTCAAAGATAGCACTTTGAGTAGTTTGTCCTTCTTTTACTTTTGCATCGACAGAGGTCTTAAAATCGTTTAGTTGATGCGCCATTACAGCGTTTAAGGCAATCATAGCACTGGCACAATTGGCAGACGAGCCCACCGCCCTAAACTCAAAACGATTGCCCGTAAAAGCAAAAGGAGAGGTTCTATTTCTATCTGTATTATCCAATAACACTTCGGGAATGTGTGCCACACCCAAGTGCATTTTTTTCTTATCGTCCAATAGGATGGCTTCGTCGCTACTGCTATTTTCTAATTTATCCAATACAGCACTGAGTTGCGAGCCCAAAAACGCAGAAATAATAGCCGGAGGGGCCTCGTTTGCCCCCAAGCGATGGGCATTTTGTGCCGTCATAATGGATGCTTTGAGCAAGGCATTGTTTTTGTACACTGCCATAAGGGCATTTACCAAAAAGGTAATGAACTGTAGGTTTTCGGCAGGAGTTTTGCCCGGAGTAAACAAACCCACCCCCGTATCAGTACCCAGCGACCAATTACAATGCTTGCCCGAACCATTGATGCCTGCAAATGGTTTTTCGTGCAATAGCACACGGAAACCATGCTTTCGTGCAATGCGATTCATAATGGACATCATCAGCAAATTTTGGTCGATGGCCAAGTTGGTTTCGCCAAATATGGGAGCAATCTCAAATTGATTGGGAGCCACCTCGTTGTGACGTGTTTTGCAAGGAATAGCGTACTTGTATGCTTCGTACTCCAACTCTTTCATAAAGGCTTGCACACGAGCCGGAATTGCTCCAAAATAGTGGTCTTCTAATTGTTGATTTTTTGCCGATTCGTGTCCCAAAAGCGTACGACCGGTAAGTAACAAGTCGGGGCGAGCAGCATACAATCCCTCGTCTACCAAGAAATATTCTTGCTCCCAACCCAAAAATGAGGTTACTTTCTTTACCGAACTATCAAAATAGTGGCAAACCGCTGTAGCAGCCTTATTTACAGCATTGACAGACTTTAGCAAGGGGGTTTTATAGTCCAATGCCTCGCCTGTATATGAAACAAACACAGTAGGAATACACAAGGTGTCGTCCACCACAAAAGCCGGCGAGGAAGGATCCCATGCCGTATAACCACGCGCTTCGAAGGTGTTGCGGATACCTCCATTAGGAAAGCTGGAAGCATCGGGTTCTTGTTGAATTAAAATTTTTCCGGAAAATTTTTCGATGATTTCTCCACCGGGAACACCGGCATACTCAATAAACGAGTCGTGTTTTTCGGCAGTACCTTCGGTAAGTGGTTGAAACCAATGGGTGTAGTGGGTGGCTCCCATATCCATTGCCCATTTTTTCATACCATCTGCCACATCGTCGGCAATTTCACGTCCCAATGGTTCGCCATTATCGATAGAAGCACAAATTTGCTGCATTACCTGCTTTGACAAATACTGCGCCATTTGTTTACGGCCAAACACGTTTTTGCCATAGTAAGTAGAAGTTGCCACATCTTGGGGCTCTACAGCAAGGGGCTTTTTCTTAAATGCCTCGCTTACCACTTGGAATCTTAGGTTGCTCATAATGCGTTGATTGATATAACGTGCAAATATAACAATAAAAAGGAGAAAGGAGAAAGGAGAAA
>JAFVZF010000020.1 GCA_017508305.1 Paludibacteraceae bacterium
CACCGCTTTGTTTTAAGGAATTTACCCACAAAATCCAAACAAAGCAATGAAAATTTTATTCAATCAACAACCGCTACAGGTTTCGGCTACCAATCTTTTAGCACTTTCATCAGAACTTCAACTGCCTACATCGGGCATTGCCATGGCTGTGAACAACCGCCTTGTGCCTCGCACCCAGTGGCAAGATTTTCTGCTTCAAGACGGCATGTCAATTTTAGTCATTAAAGCCGTTTGCGGCGGATAAGGAGGGGAGTATGGTTCAGTTTATATCGCACTACACCGAAAAATACTCGTACTTGGATTCCATACAATTGGCATTAGAAGGTGGTTGCCGGTGGATTCAACTGCGCATGAAAGATGCATCCGACCAAGAACTCTTAGATACGGCTAAACAAGCATTCGATCTCTGTCAAAAATACGGAGCAACATTTATCATAGACGATAATGTGCTTGCTGCTAAGCAGGTAGGTGCACATGGAGTACATCTGGGTAAAAACGATATGCCTATCAATGAAGCACGTAAAATATTGGGTCCCGAAGCCATAATTGGTGGAACTGCCAATACGTTTTCTGATATCTGTGCTCACGTAGCAGCAGGTGCCAACTACATTGGCTGTGGTCCTTTTCGTTTTACATCGACCAAGAAAAACTTAAGCCCCATTTTAGGGTTAGAAGGCTACCATAACCTTATATCCGAGTGCCAAAAATCAAACTTCGCTTTGCCCATAGTGGCAATAGGTGGCATTACCGCAGACGATATTCCTTCTATTATGCAAACAGGCGTAGCGGGCATTGCTATTAGCTCGGAAGTTTTGCGTGCCAACAATCCAGTAGAAAAAATGCAACAAATAATTAAACAAGTTACGATATGGAAACATTAAAAATTGCAGACCGCACGTTTTCGTCGCGTCTATTTGTAGGAACAGGAAAATTTTCTTCCTATGGTTTGATGAAACAAGCCATTGAGGCTTCGCAGTCGGAAATGGTAACGCTTGCCATGAAGCGCATTCAATTGGATAACCCTAACGACGAGATGTTAACCCATATTCTTGCGCCAACCATTCAATTATTGCCCAATACTTCGGGTGTGCGCAATGCCGAAGAGGCCATTTTTGCTGCTCAATTGGCCCGCGAAGCATTTGGAACCAATTGGCTGAAATTGGAAATTCACCCAGACCCACGTTATCTAGTGCCAGACTCTATCGAAACACTTAAAGCCACAGAAGAACTTGTTAAAATGGGATTTGTTGTGCTTCCTTATTGTGCAGCAGACCCTACTCTTTGCAAACACCTACAAGAAGCAGGAGCCGCTGCTGTAATGCCTTTGGGATCGCCTATTGGCACTAACCAAGGTCTTTTAACCCGCGATTTTTTGCAAATTATCATCGAACAAGCCACCGTTCCCGTAGTGGTGGATGCTGGCATTGGTGCTCCTAGTCATGCCGCCGAAGCCATGGAAATGGGAGCAGATGCCTGCCTTGTGAACACCGCTATTGCGGTAGCAGGAAACCCCGTAGAAATGGCCATCGCCTTTAAAGAAGCCGTAATGGCAGGACGCAGAGCCTACGAAGCAGGACTTGGTGCCGTAGGAATCAATAGGCAAGCCCAAGCCTCATCACCTTTAACCTCTTTTTTACAATAAAACCATGATAAATACCGAAAAACACGCGTACGCCCAAAGAGAAAAAGTGTATCTAAAAGGCAATCTTTATCCAGATATTCATGTAGGCATGCAATGTGTTCACTTAACGCCTACTGTAACCCTAAAAAATGAGGAACGCATCGTTACCGAAAACCAGCCTGTCTATATTTACGATACGGGTGGTCCTTTTACAGACCCTTCTATGTCAGTTGATTATACAAAAGGTATAACTAAAATCCGTGAGCCATGGATTCAGCGTCGTGCAGGGCAGGGGACCGTTAAAACCCAATTAGCGTACGCGAAAGCAGGCATCAATACCGAAGAAATGGAATACGTAGCCATTCGCGAAAACATGAACATCGACAAATTAGGCATTAAAACGCATATCACCCCCGAATTTGTGCGCAGCGAAATAGCAGCAGGACGTGCCGTGCTACCTGCCAATATAAATCACCCAGAGGCAGAGCCCATGATTATAGGTAGAAATTTCCTTGTAAAAATAAACACAAACATTGGTAACTCAGCCACCTCGTCGAGCCTCGAAGAAGAAGTTGAAAAGGCTGTCTGGAGTTGCAAATGGGGCGGCGATACCCTGATGGACCTTTCTACAGGCGAAAACATTCACCAAACACGCGAGTGGATTTTGCGCAATAGTCCTGTTCCCGTGGGCACTGTTCCTATCTACCAGGCATTAGAAAAAGTAAATGGCGATGTAGCTGCGCTAACGTGGGATATTTACAAAGAGACCCTCATCGAGCAATGCGAACAAGGGGTCGATTATTTTACCATTCACGCAGGTATTTTGCTCGAAAATGTGCATCTTGCCGACAAACGCCTATGTGGCATCGTTAGCCGTGGTGGTAGCATTATGAGCAAATGGTGTTTGATACACAATCAGGAAAACTTTCTTTACACCCATTTTGATGAAATTTGTGAGATTTTAGCCCGCTACGATGTGGCTGTTTCGTTGGGCGATGGTCTGCGTCCTGGATCAATTGCCGATGCCAACGACGAAGCCCAATTTGCAGAGTTAGACACCCTTGGTATCTTGGTTAAGAAGGCTTGGGAACACAATGTTCAAGCTTTTGTAGAAGGTCCAGGACATGTACCCATGCATAAGATTGCCGAAAACATGCAACGTCAACTTACCAAATGCCACGAAGCACCCTTTTACACCTTAGGACCTTTGGTTACCGATATTGCCCCTGCCTACGACCACATCACTTCTGCCATTGGTGCAGCCATGATAGGGTGGATGGGCACCGCCATGCTTTGTTATGTAACACCCAAAGAGCACCTGGGTTTGCCCAATCGCGAAGATGTTAGACAAGGCATTATGGCATATAAAATAGCGGCGCATGCTGCCGATATAGCCAAAGGGCATCCTGCTGCTACAGTACGCGACAATGCACTGAGCAAAGCACGTTTTGAATTTCGTTGGCGCGACCAATTCCATTTGTCGTTAGACCCAGAACGTGCCTTGGAATACTTTAAAGAGGGTAAACACACCGATAGCGAATATTGTACCATGTGTGGACCGCATTTCTGTGCGCTACGTCTATCGCACGATTTAAGAAATCATCCATCTACCAAAGAATAATTATGTTTTACGATACCTTACAAGAAATAAGTTGGGAAGAGACTACACGCCGCATCGCCTCTAAAACAGAGGCTGATGTGCGCAGGGCACTAACCAAAAAGTTTTGCAGTGTAGATGATTTTATGGCACTAATTTCGCCTGCAGCTGCTCCTTTTTTAGAACAAATGGCAGCTTTGAGCAAGCACTACACACAAGAGCGTTTTGGCAAAACCATTTCGCTGTTTATCCCCCTGTATTTAACCAACTCTTGCACCAATAGTTGCGTCTATTGTGGTTTTCATATTGCTAACCCAATGGCTCGCACCATTCTCACCCCAGAGCAAATGGAAGATGAGTTTAAAGCCATCAAAGCCATGGGTCCATTTGAAAGTTTGCTGATGGTTACGGGCGAAAATCCTGCCAAGGCTGGAGTGGCTTATTTAAGCGAGGCATTGCGTCGCGCTAAACCCTATTTTGCCGATCTAAAAATAGAGGTAATGCCACTAAAAGCCGAAGAATATGCTCAGTTGGTTCAATGCGGACTAAATGGCGTGATTTGTTTTCAAGAGACTTATAATCAGAGTCGTTATAACGTTTACCATCCTCGTGGTATGAAATCTAAATTTGATTGGCGCGTAAATGCTCCCGATAGAATGGGGCAGGCTGGCGTGCATTCCATTGGCATGGGTGTGCTCATTGGCTTGGAAGATTGGCGCACCGATGTAACCATGCTTGCCTATCACTTACGTTACCTGCAAAAACATTATTGGCGTACCCGTTACAGTGTAAACTTTCCACGCATGCGACCCGCCGAAAACGGTGGTTTTCAGCCCAATGTGATTATGAGCGATGCCGAATTGGCACAGCTTACCTTTGCGATGCGTATTTTTGATCATACGGTAGATATTTCTTACTCTACGCGCGAATTTCCCGATTTTAGGGATAACATGGCTACGTTGGGTGTTACAACCATGAGTGCAGGCAGCAAAACAGACCCAGGTGGTTATTTCACTTACCCACAAGCTTTAGAACAGTTTCAGGTAAGCGATGAGCGCTCGCCTTTTGAGGTACACCAACGCCTGCAAGAATTAGGCCTCGAACCCGTTTGGAAAGACTGGGACGCTATTTTTGATGTGCATCAAAAATAAAGTCGAATTTTGCGAGTAAGTGAGAGCAAGTAGGGACGCACGGTTCGTGCGTCCGTGCCCCCGAATATAAAGGAGAATTGAAAAAGGAGAAATAGTTAGGAGTTGGGGAACCCGCACAGCGGGTTCAACCTAATCGTAGGCAGGCCTTAAGGTCGCTTGCGACCGCAAGGCCTGTAAAAATAAACAAAACATGAAACAATACGAACGACAAATCGCCTTGCCAGAAATTGGCGAGCAAGGACAACAAAAAATACAAAACGCCAGCGTGCTCATTGTAGGTGTGGGCGGACTCGGTTCGCCCGTGGCGCTATACTTGGCTGCAGCAGGAGTTGGCACCCTGCACCTTGTAGATGCCGATGTGGTTAGCCTATCAAATTTAGGTAGGCAAATTCTGTACAATACAACCCACCTTGGTAAACCCAAGGCAACTGTTGCCAAACAGGTACTGCAAAACCTTAATCCAGAAATTCAGGTCGTTCCGCACAATGTATTTTTAGATCAAGAAAATGCTTTGTCGCTTGTAGAAAAGGCAGACGTCGTAGTAGATTGCTCCGACAATTTTGACACCCGATATTTGCTACACGATGTATGCAAGCAAACAGGTAAACCACTTGTTTATGGAGCTATAGAAGGTTTTGAAGGATTGCTTACCGTTTTTACTACAGAGAGTTCTTATACCCTCCAACAACTTTTTGATAGCGCCACGCAGACTCCGTCTAAAGCGGTTATGGGGGTTACTCCTGGTGTTTTAGGCAGTCTGCAAGCCAGCGAAGTGCTAAAAATTATCGCTAATTATGGACAGGTGCTTTTTGATAAACTGCTTACAGTTAATTTGTTAACGAATCAGTTTCATCTTATCGACTTGTAAAATTTGTAGTCAGATAAACATAATGAACACTCCACTTTGGTACTGTCAAATTCATGCATTTGATTTGTCTTTATTATCGGTTTGTATTACTTTTGCAGGGTATAAAAATCAGTAATCATGAAGATCGATAAAAACTTGCCATTGCTCGTTTTTAGATGCGTAGCATTGGGATTGGGGTTAGCTGTACTAACCTTGTTGGGAATGGAAAAGATGGAAGTAAAAGAAGCTGTTTATCTGTTAGCCATGGCAGTTACTTGCTTGGCTGCATGCAGTTTGGGCGAAAATTCAAAAGAACATAAAGAAAGGGAATGAGATGGGTTGTGTGGAGTACTAACAGAAAAGTGCGGTTTTATTCAAACCGCACTTTTTTTGCACATTCGTACCCTTCGTGGTATAAATCTTCTAATTTCTGAATGTTACGTTCTATTCTATCTACCTGTATGGGTTTCTCGGGGCGTATTACCACAATTTCTCCTTTATCTTCTAACGTTTCTACTAAATCCAATTGCTCGTTGTACAGAATCCCTCGGTTCTCAATGGTCTTGCGTAATTCGGGGTATTCTTTATAGATAAAAGGCGGTAGTTTATCCATGCGTGAGGGTGGTTTTCTATATCCTTTATTTCGAGTAAGCACCACCACGTTGTTGTTAAATCCCAAACTGCGAGCGCGTAAAATAGGGATGGAGTCTGCCAATCCGCCATCCAACATGGGCTCGTTATCGACCATGGTAATGGGGCACACAAAGGGCAAACTGCTGGATGCTTTTACAATGTCAATGATGCGTTTGGGGTCGTTCTTTTCGTTATAATAGCAGGCCTGACCCGTTTTGCACGAGGTAGTTACCATCTCGTATTGCTCGGGGCAAGCGGCGTATTTCTCGTAATCATACGGAATAATCTGCTCTGGAAAAGTATGAAACAGCAAATCAAAATCCATGATGTTGCGTTTGGTAAGTAGGTGTTTTATGCCAATGTATTGGTATTTTTCCAGCAAGTCGATGTTGCTAAATTTAGCTCTTCCCCTTTGGTTGGACATGTACGATAGCCCATTGCAAGCACCTGCGCTTACACCAATAGTGTAGGGGAAACGTATGCCTCTATCCATAAAATTGTCCAACACACCGCAGGTAAATACGCCACGCATGCCGCCACCTTCTAAAACCAAACCCGATTGTGCCGTTATTTTTACCGTTTGTTCCATATAAATTCTGCAAAAGCAACGTAAAGGTACTATAATTTTCTTAAATTTGTACGATATGAAAACTTTCAGCTTCACAAAAATAGTACTTGCGTGCTTGCTCATAGTAGCATTTGCCTGTAAAAGAAAAGATAATATTGTTATTTTGTACGATAACGATGTGCATTGTGCCGTAGAGGGTTATGCCAAAATGGCAGGAGTAAAAAACGAGTTAAAAAAGCAAACCCCTTATGTAAGTGTGGTGTCGTGTGGCGATTTTGCGCAAGGGGATGTAATAGGAACGCTATCGGAAGGTGGTTCCATTGTAAAAATCATGAACCAAGTAGGCTACGATGTAGTGGTATTTGGCAACCA
>JAFVZF010000021.1 GCA_017508305.1 Paludibacteraceae bacterium
ACCGAAGCATTGGTTTGGCAACCATTGGCATCGGTGACGGTAACTGAATATTCACCTGCTTTTAGATTAGATTGATTGGTAGCTGTTGCATCTGTAATACCTTCTCCACTCCAACTGTAAGTATAAGGAGCTGTACCACCGATTACCGATGTTGTAATCGCACCATTGGTTGCGCCGTAAGCATCGGGATTTACGACAGAAGCAAAACTCAATGCCAAAGCTTCGGGTTGGGTAATGGTGTAACTCGTTTCATAGGTAAGACCAATGCTGTCTTCTATTTTCAACGAGTAAACACCAGCAGGGATACCAGCAAGGTCTTTGGTAGTAGCCGTGCTGCCGTTAGGATAAGTCCACGTATAGGTATAAGGAGCCACCGAACCAGATACCTCTAACGCAATAGCACCGTTGTTATCGCCGTTGCAAGTTACATGCGTAAGGGTTGGAGTAACGGTGTAAGGATCGGGTTCAGGGCAAACTTCCCAAGCATTAACAACGGCTTTTAGACCACTGGTACGATTGGTAACCCACGATTTTAACGAAGAAGTACTTACCGAAGTGTTTTTAGAACTACTTCCTAACACCGTTTGCAAACTATCTATTTTGGCATTCAATACAGTAGCATTTAGTGCACCATTGGCACCAAAGTGTTTTTCCAAACGCTCTTGCACTTTGGCTCTAAATTTGCAATCGCCCAAAATACCATCGCAACCCGATTTTCCTTTGCCTGTCCACCAGAAAGGAGTTGGAAAATCGTCGTTGTAGTATCGAGAATCTTCTACCATTAAACCCTCAGTTTGGGTATCTTGATTACCCCAACCGAGTTCGTAATCCCACATGGGATTTGCTACAATTTTATCGGCAGCCGAATTAACAGTAAACACACACGATATACGATAAGCATCGGCATTGCGGCTAAATTCGTTCATAATAAAGTAATCTGCCCACGAATCGTAATCGATAAGCGTAGCTAATTGATCGTAATCGTTCGCTAAAATAGCTCTCTCCATGTTTTCGAACATACCCTTAATTTCTGCCACTTTAGCATCCCAAGGAGCGTCGTTTACCACATTGCCATCGTCATCAAATTCGGCAATATCTTCGCGCTCGGGGTATTCAATTTCGAAAGCTTGATCGACCGTAATATTATAGGTAGAAATACCGGTTTTACCTGTATTAGCAGTAGTAAAAGTACAACGTTTAGCATCTTCGTTGGCACCAGCTTTTCCTGCATATCGATCGGCAATATCGGTTTTATCAAACTTAACGATGTAACCAGTATCTTCGTTGATGTTTATGCGATTTTCGTCTTGGGTAATTTTATCCATAAACACGTAAATACCTTGGTACTCACCATCGATGTAGAGTTCTACATAACGGCATTTCACACCCCACATGCCTGTCATTTGAGCATATTGATGGTACGTCAAAACGTTACGCATATAGGTTGCATCGGGATAAGAAGCATACAACACCCAATCTTTATGGGCAGCCTCGCCAAACATACCAAACTTTTTGGTTTTTACCTCGCCTAATTTTTTAGCATCGCAGTTTTTATCGCCCGATACAAACGCATAGCTGCGTTTGGGGTTATACAAACTAGAAGAGCCACGGTAGTTCATGCGTGCTTTGCGGTCGTAATGCAACACATCCGCATTGTTGATATCCGCTTGCGTAATAGAACTGCCATTCTCGTTCCATAAAATCTTAACATCTACACTGCGTTTGGCTTTAAGTGCTTCTACTTGCTCAATATTAGGATAACCCTGTGTATTGATATCATGAACAGGAAAATCTTTTGATGTACGAACCAAAATTACAGGCAATTTACTGCTAAATGTTACTGCATCCTTGCTGTTATCAGTAATAGAAACAACATTAGAAGTATAGGTAGTTAGCACTCCTGCCAAGTCGTAGGTAAGCACACAACGATAGTAACCAGCGGTATTAGGACGAATATTATCCCAGCCTGCCCCATCGCCAGCAGCATACTTAACCCAATTACTTCCACTTGAAGCAAATTGCCATTCGTACGAAACGGTAGCATCACCTGCTTTGGGCAGTTTTGAAACATAAAGACCGGCAAAGTCTGTAAAGTCTCTTGGGTTGATGGCATATCTATTTCGGATAGCAGAAATTTCTACATCATAAACATCTTCTACACCCGTAATTTTAAGTGTTTTTGTGGAAACCGTGAATTCTATTTTAGATGCTTTAATTACACCAGAAGCTTGCAGATTTGAGCCTGCAACCGTTAATTTATATTCTTTTCCAACTTCTATAGCAGGGGTATTAGTTGAACCACCAAAATCTAATGTACTCCAGTCTGATGAAGCCAATTTAAACTCACCTGAGATTTCAACTTCTTCTCCTGCAGGATAAGACACCACATAATAGTTGCCATCTGTCGTATTCAATCTAAATTTCTCATCGTCGCCCCAAGAAGTAATGGCACCTTTTAGATACAATTCTGTATAAGTTACCGGTGTATCTGGCGTATCAGGAGTATCTGTTGCCCCTTTGGTGTATGTTAATTTACCAGAAACACCATCTGCATTCAACTTAAAGGTAAATGTATAGGTTGTGTTTTTAGTGGTAGTAATGTTGGCATAACCCGTTGTTTCTCCCTTGGTCATAGATGCGTAACTGCTAGAGTTTTCATCTGTACTCACAATATTTTTACTATCTCCACGTGCCCAAATATCACCTGTGTTAGTTATAATTTGCAGCGTATGCGAAGTGGCTGTAGCGGTGAAAGAGGCTGTGTATGAGCCATCTGCTTGTTCAGTAAACTTAATACCATTGTTGTAGGCAGTAATTTTGCTTCCGTTAATAGTACCTACAAGAGCAAAATTTAATTCAGAACAGCCTTCCCAAGCATTTACCACCGATTTTAAACCATTTGTACGGTTGGTAACCCACGATTTTAAAGAAGATGTACTTACCGAGGTACTCGTAGAACTTCCACTTAACACTGTTTTCAAACTATCAATTTTGGCATTCAAAACGGTAGTATTAAGAGCACCATCTGTGCCAAAATGCATTTCCATGCGCTCTTTTACTTTGGCTCTAAATTTACAGTCGCCCAAGATACCATTGCAACCCGATTTTCCGTTGCCTGTCCACCAGAAAGGTGTGGGAAAATCGTCGCTGTAATATTGCGTATCTTCTACCATTAAACCAGAGGTTTTGGTATCTTGATTGCCCCAGCCTAGTTCATAATCCCAAATAGGGTTGGCAATTATTTTTTCAGAAGCCGAATTGATAGTAAATACACAAGAAATACGATAAGCATCGGCATTGCGGCTAAATTCGTTCATAATAAACCAATCTGCCCACGAATCGTAATCTATAAGGGTAGCTAATTTAGCATAATCGTTTGCGAGTATCGCACTTTCCATATTGGTAAACATTCCCTTAATTTCGGCTACTTTTGCCTCCCAAGGAGCATCGTTTACCACATTGCCATCGTCGTCAAATTCGGCAATGTCTTCGCGTTCGGGATATTCAATTTCAAAAGCTTGGTCAACGTATTGATCGTAGGTGCTAATGTTTCTTTTACCCGTATTAGCAGTAAGAAAGGTATTGCGTTTGTAATCTTCGTTATACCCTGCTGTTCCATCGTAAGAATCGACCATATCGGTTTTATCGAACTTAACAATGTAACCCATATCTTCGTTTACATTTACGCGGTTTTCGTCTTGGGTTACCTTGTCCATAAACACGTAAATACCTTTGTATTCTCCGTCGATATATAGTTCTACGTATCTACATTTAACACCCCAAAGACCCGTCATTTGGGCGTATTGATGAAAACTTAAAATATTACGCATGTAGGTATCGTCGGGAGCAGAAGCATATAGCACCCAATCTTTGTGTGCAGCCTCGCCAAACATACCAAACTTTTTGGTTTTAACCTCGCCCAACTTTTTAGGGTCGCAGTTTTTATCGCCCGACACAAAAGCATAACTTTTTTTGCTATTGCGCAAGCTAGACGAACCACGGTAGTTCATACGCGCCTTGCGGTCGTAATGAAGCATATCTGCATTGTTGATATCGGCATTAGTTACCGCACCACCCTCTTCATTCCATAGAATTTTTACATCTACACTGCGTTTGGACTTCATTTCTGCCACCCCATCGTTGTCTAGATAGGTTACATTGGGGAAATCTTTGGCTGTACGTACCAATACCACTGGCAACTTGCTACTAAAATTAACACTGCTACCGCCACTGTTGGTAATTTGTAGGGTATTAGAAGTATATGTAGTTACCTCGCCAGCTAAATCGTACGATAAAACACAACGATAGTAGCCCGCCGTGTTGGGGCGAATATTGTCCCAAGTAGCACCATCGCCAGCCGCGTATTTTGCCCAAGAAGTGCCATTTGCAGAGAATTGCCACTCGTACGAAACGGTAGCATCGCCTGCTTTGGGAAGCGTAGACACATACAATCCAGCAAAATCGGTAAAGTTGTTGGTATTGATAGAAAGACGGTTGCGAATTGCCGAGATAACAACATCGCCTGTTACTTGAGGGGTATCGGGCGTGTCGGGTGTATCGGGCACAAACGTTTCTTCGATAATAGCATACTTACCCGTGTTATCTTGACTACCTGCTTTACCTTGAAAAGCAGTTTTGGTAGTAGAACAATCAACCGTTTGTTGAGTTGACGAAGAAGCCCCATTGTTAAACAAAAAGTTAACCTTACTAAAATTACCTGTTAGCGTATAGGTGTAATACCCATCGGAACCCAAAGTCATTACCGCGTTGCCGGGCCATGAAGTGTTACCGTCCAACTGATTTTGATTATCGTCCCATGCCCATAATTGGCATTTGCTCCAAGAAGACGGAGCCTTGAATTTAAAAGTTACATCTGCCCATATAGAGGACGACATAAACACAGCTACCCACAACAGGAGCAGCCTGAAGAGATTTTTTTTCATATGATGTGATTTTAAATGTTTGTCTATTTAAATAGTAAACCTTACAAATATAAACAAAATTTATTCATTTACAAATGAGTAGCCATGCTTTTGGGCAACAGTCAAAAGAAGTTTTGTGGGTGTTTACTACAAGATGAGCCGAAAGTATTTGCATTTGTATATGTATATGAACGAATATGTATTCCGTCACAATGTAGCAAAGGAGAATGGTTGGAATAGATTTAACCATTTCCTCACTCTTGCCAATAGACACGTTCCACTCAAAGAATTAGTTGCGTAATGAATACAAATAGAAACAAAAAAGACATTATACTCACACCAGAAGAGGTAGCACAATTTAGAGCATTAGGATGGGAAGGAATTATGAACAAAGCAAAATCCTACAATCCTAATGCTGAGAAAACCTCAAAGAAGAAAGGCTGTAAGAAATAAGTCATCTATTCATACCATCCTTCTTTGGCAAGCCATATTACCATTTCAACAACTGCGTCCATTAGATTGAGAGCATAATTTGAAGTGTGTATATCCTTACCATCTATTGTAACATAGGAAACAGAATGGTGGTCAATACGTAGAAGATATGAGGTTGAATCTGATAAAGTTTCTTCATCGTCTCCCAAAACTGTAATTTCATCACGCAATAGGTCTATCAGTTTAGATAGTGACCACGCTGGTGTAAGTTTCCAATTAGGATGATTGTATCGCTTTTGAGCAGATTCTTTGATTTCTAATATCGGCTCCAATGGTACTGCGTCAGTAGTGACCCATACAAAGTCGGCATCATCTGTAGGAGTTCCTGCTTGAATGAGTTTAAGTGATTGCCGAAGAGAGGTCGCGGTTGGATTTGTTTTATTTTCCATTTTCGGCATCTTCTTTAAGTTTCTTTTCAAGATACTCACGCATAAGTCTGTCAGTTTCTGTTCTCTCCTTATTTCTTCGGCTTGCCCAAGCAATCAAGGCAAAGAATCCTCCAAACACAAGTCCACATACAACAACCATTTGTAGAAGTGACACCAACTTTAAAGGATGGTCAGTAAGTTTTGAGATTGTTTCAACAGGCGACATTCCTTCCGCAAACAAAGAAACAAGGATGAACATTAGGATTGCAAATACTGTCCCTCCTAAAAATGCTTTTCCAAAGACTTTCATAATGGCGAATTTTACAAGGTTCTCCGTGGGCAGACAATTGGAGAATTTCTACAATGTTTATTAGTAAAAAGAACGTGGACTGCCACCTTGCATCCTTGTAGGTATCGCCAAACACCTGAATACACGCACGGTAGGCA
>JAFVZF010000022.1 GCA_017508305.1 Paludibacteraceae bacterium
CGATACCAATTCACGAAGAAAGATATCGTGGTCGCTGTACAAAAATTTCTTGATAACGGGAAAAATGTTTTCCGAAGTTACTCCAATGTTACCTTGTTTCATATCGTTATATAAAAAATAATCGTTTTGCATAGCAATATGCAAAAACAATGCCAAAAGTAGTTATTATGACAAACTGTCAAAAAAGCAGGCAAATACATAAAAAAAGTTGGAACATGCTTGCTCCAACTTCTATTAGGATAGGTTAAACGGTTATTTTTCGGTAAAGATGTAGCCGTAGCCTTGTTTAGTAACCAAGTTTTTGTCGTACGGTTTGATTTTTTTACGCAAACGGGTAATGTTTACGTCGATGGTGCGATCCAATACGTTCGATTCTCCTTTCCAAATGCTTTCTAATAGCTGTTCGCGAGACAATACCCTGTTCTTGCATTGCAAAAACAACGACAATAGCTCAAACTCCTTTTTGGTCAGATTGATTTCTTCTTCGCCAATAAAAGTGGTCTTGTTAATGAGGTTGATTCTTAAATCGTTGTATACCAAAATGTCACTTTGGTTAGTGGTAGGCAACTCGTTTTTGCTTGCAGGCGCAGAAATGGCACCCGAGGTGCGTTTTAAAACAGCTTTGACGCGAGCCAATACCTCGTTAATGGAGTAAGGTTTAGAAATGTAATCGTCTGCTCCAATAGAAAAACCCCGTAATTTGTCGGTTTCGGTATCCTTGGCGGTTAAGTATATAATGGGAATTTTTTCGGTTGCCTCGTTTTTGCGTAGTATAGTGCCCAACTTAAATCCGGAGATTTCTCCCATCATTACATCTAACATAAATAATTGGTAGGACGAAAGATTGTCTTGTTTTAAGACTTCTTCTGCCGAGTAGGCAACATCTACTATGTAGCCGGCTTGTTCGAGGTTGAATTGTAAAATCTCGCACAAATCTTCTTCGTCATCTACTACTAAAATACGTTCTTCAGCCATAATCGTATCAATTTATTGGGAGAATTGGTTAAATACTTTTTCACAAAAATAATGTTTTACTTTTTAAATACAAAATAAACCGACAAAACCATAAAAGCAAAGCCGATAATATGATTCCATCTAATGGATTCGTGAAAAGCCAGTACCGAAAAAATCATAAATACCAGTAGCGTAATGGCTTCTTGTATTACTTTGAGCTCCAATAGCGAAAAAGGTCCCCATTTCCCTCAAAGCCAATGCGGTTGGCAGGAACCTGAAAACAATATTCAAAAAGAGCAATGCCCCAACTTAGCGCAATAACCGCTATAAGTGGCCAACTTTCAAACCATTTAAATTCTTTGAGTTTTAGATGACCGTACCATGCCAATGTCATAAAAGTGTTGGAGATCACCAACAAAAGAATCGTGTATAAAACTTTCATGTGTGTAAATTAGTAGGTTGCCGCATTGGCAATCAAGGTAGTAAAACCAATTAAGTTATCGTGTTTGCTGCCAAATGGACGATGGTATACCTTAATGCTGTATTCGTTTTGGGTTTCCCAAAAGTTGCCTTCGATGGTTTTGAGCGTGCCTTTGCTGCTACCTTTGGGTACTACAAGATAAAGGTAATTGTATCCGCCTTGTTTAAGGAGCAATGTTTTTTCGTATTGTTTTTTTTGATCATTGTACTGCATACGTGCCTCCGAGGTTAGGCGATTGCCGGTTAGCTCGCCAATAAGGTACACCTCACTGTCCCAGTACGGTTGTTCGACGGGCAACGAAAAGTGAGTAAAAAAGTAATCGGCTTCTTCGTCGGGATAATCCGAAAACTGTACATTTACTATGTATCTGCCGTGTACATCTTGCAAATAGTCGTATTGCTTGCCATTCCTTATTTCGTCTGCAAACAGCGTAGCGTGAAAGTAAGGTTTGTAATAGTCGATGCTTTCGATGCGATCGCTTAAAATACGTTCGGACGATATGTCAAATAGGCGGTATTGATTGCCGGCTTCAAAAATCAGCTGTGGGTTGTTAAGGTAACGCAGTGTTTGCCGTTCAATGTAATCGGCCATAGATAGCACTACCTCGTTATCGTATCTGCCATTCTGGGTAACTACTACGATTATTTCGTTTAGAGGATCTTTTACGTCGTATTGGCTATAGTCGATATCGATATTAACCTGTTGATAATCTTTTTGATAGCTAATATTAGTGCGTGCAGTGGCAATGGCATTGATACTTACTTTGGGATCTACTACCGAGAAACAAGCTGTTACCACCGGATGCTCTTGGTCGTTGTCTTTGTACACCTCTATGGCATAATTGCCACTTATTTTAAAGCGCCAATTGTCGTTGGGTAGGGCAAGCCGGTAGTGGTCGTATGTAAAGTAGGTGTTCGACGAGGTGCTTGCTTCGTCAATGTAATTAAAGCTAAATCCGTCCATGTACTCCGATTCTTGCAACGACGATTTTTGCCAAGTGGCATTGCAATGAACCACTCGGTAGGAGTAGGTGGCAGCTTCGGAGTGTAAATCGTCAAAAGTAAGCACTACCTGCTCGTCGCTGTTTATGTCGACAATAGGATAGCGAGGATTTCTGTCGTAATTCGCTATTTGCACGCTTTTAATATGCTCTTTCCACGAACGGGTAGAGTAGAGTTGGGCGTTTGCAGTGGATAAGCCAATTAAGCTGAATAAAAATAAGAATATTTTTTGCCAATTC
>JAFVZF010000023.1 GCA_017508305.1 Paludibacteraceae bacterium
ATTGGTACACTCCAACGATGCCCACAGCACTACCAACGCATCGGGGTACTGACGGCGGCAGCTTTGCAGATGCGTGAGCAATGGCGAGAGTTCCAATGTTCGTATATCCTCGGTGAAGTGCATTGCCTCTGGGTGATTGGCTGCGTGCGAGGCAATGGCGTTCTTGTCGTGATTGACACAGGCGATAACGGTTGCGCACTGCTGGTTGTTAATCCGAGCCATATTAACGCCTGTAGATGTTCCGCCAGCTCCGCAAAACAAGTCGATATACAATAATTTAATCATGTTAATATTTTACGTTTGTCTTTTTTCGCCTTACGTATGTTACTTTTTACGCTACATTTGCAAAGATATATCAAAACCTGCAATAAATGCAAGTTTTGATATATAAAAATGCAAGTAATTTGATTAAAAAGTTAGCAATAAACTGATATTCAAATAAATAAATTAGTAATTTAAATACATAGTTATGGACGAGAAAAGAATTATACAGAACATTATTCAAATTCGTAATTCTAAGGGATTTACGAAAAGAAATATGGCGAAAGCTTTGAATATAAATGAAGCCTCTTACGGCAGAATTGAAAGAAGTGAGATTGCATTGTCGTATAGGCAACTTGCAAAAATTGCAAGTTACTTTCAGATGTCTGTTATTGACATTATTGGATACCCAGACAAATACATTAAAGCTGAAACTGTAGGCGAAGAGCCCGTAGAGGCTATACTTCAAGTCAAGCTAAAGAAAGACAAAAAAGACCAAGTACTAAAATTAGTATTTGGCGAGAAGAATATAGAAATTTTGAATAAATGAATACAATTAGTTTACGTGCCAATAAACCTTACTGAAGAGGAATAGATAAAATAAAATTAAAAGAAAAAAAATAGAATATTTATAGTTAATAGTTTTTTATGGAAGATGCACTAATATATAAAAAAGATGGTAAGGAATATTCTTATAAATTTATAATTACGGTTAGCGATTCAAATTCATATCATGCTGCATATGTAAGATATGATGAAATAGCAAAAACTTATAATTTTCATGATTATTTATTTAAAGTGTATGGACACTCCTATGAAGATGTAATGGATAACCTAAATCGAGCGTATGGTGATTATACTTTGGGTGGAGATATAAAAGGGAATGTATGGAACACGACACCAGAAAGCGAAATAGATAAAGAAATAGAAAATTGGCGTCAAGAATATTGGAATGAAAAATATTCTAAAGAATATGATGAGTATTTAAAACAAACAAACAAACAATAAAACTGCGCCAAAACTGCGCCAAACATAAGATTTATAACATGTAAAATGTGCCTTATAGGTATCTGTAAAGGTGTTTTGATGTTGTAAGCAGTCGGCGGTTCGAATCCGTCAACGCCCACAAAGAGGACTTACAAACGTGAGTCCTCTTTTTTTATGTCTTTTTTTGATGTAGGTAAAAAAGATAAATGCTACTTTTGTGAGAGTGAATAGGTATTACTGTGTAGAAAAATGATGAAACATTGTTCTGTATGTGGTTCGGCGCTTGAAATGCGCTTTTTGCCAGATGAGGGCAAGGATATACCTTATTGTCCTCAATGTAACGAATATCGCTTTGAAATGTTTAATGTGGCGGTATGTGTGGCTATTTTTACGCCCAAGCACGATAAGGTAATGATGATGCGGCAGTATGGCAGGGATAAATACAATTTTTTGGGCGGATATGTCAATAAAGGCGAAAATGCCGAAGAGGCTTTGGTACGCGAGATGAACGAAGAAATGGGTATGAAACCTTTGTCTTATACCCCCATGTTCTCGATGTATTATGTCCCTTCTAATACGCTGATGTTGGCGTTTTATGCCGAGGTGGCAGAGGAGGACTTGTCGGGAAAAAAAACAGACGAAGTGGATGATGCCAAGTGGTTTACTTATGCCGAGGCACAAGAGGTAGTAATAAAGGGGGCTGTGGCAGAGCGTTTGTTGGACGAAATAGGCAGGCAGGGACTTATCGAGGTGATATAATAGAAAGAGGCTGACTAAAAAATTTTTTAAGCAGCCTCTTTTTGTTGTATAAGTAGTATGTATTAATAGCAAGCTTTTAGTACATTCAGAATGTCTTCTTGCTGTAGCTTTTTGTAGCCTCCGCCGGGAAAAGTGGATGCAGCAATAAGTGGAAGCATCTCTTCTGTAACGCCCAATTGGCGTAGGGTAGTGGGAATGCCTAATTCTTTTATAAAATCAATGAGTGCATCGATGCCCGCCAAAGCTATTTCTTCTTTGCTTTTGCCCGATGGGTCGATGTTCCATACTTGGGTGGCAAAACGCACAAATTTATCCAATCCTTCTTGGTAAATGTACTTGTAGTAGGCGGTAGATACCACGGCTAAACCTAATCCGTGTGGACAATCGGTATAGGCGCCAATTTGATGTTCTATCATGTGTACTTCCCAGTCTTGAGTTTTAGAGACGCCGGCTATTTTGTTCAGTGCCAGCGTAGAACACCACATGATGTTACTGCGGGCTTCGTAGTCTTCGGGGTTAATCAGTGCCTTTCTGCTACTGACGATAAGCGATCTTAGGATTCCCTCTATCACATAATCGGTGGTATTATCGTCGTTGCCCGAAAAGTATTGCTCCAATAAATGCGAAAAAATATCAAATATACCGCTTACCATTTGTGTTTTGGGTACGCTGTAGGTGTATTCCGGATTAAGAATGGAAAATACAGGGTTTACAAACGAGGGGAATACCCTGCCCACTTTTAATTTTTTATCGGTGTGCGTGATAACCGATCCGCTGTTCATTTCGCTGGCAGTGCCCGTCATGGTTAAAATGCTACCTACGGGTACTATGGGGTGGGTTACGTTTTCGCCGTTTATCCAAAAACGTGTCCAAGCATCGCCCTCTGCGTATGCTGCTACTGATATGGCTTTGGCGCAGTCGATGGTAGAACCGCCACCTACAGCCAAAATTAGGTCAATTTGGTGGTCTTTTACCAATTTTACGCCTTCTAATACGGTGCTGTATCGTGGGTTAGGGTCTACCCCGGCTAATTCTGTAATATTTTTGCCGGCTGCCTGCAAAAGGGCGACAACTTGGTCGTACAAGCCAATTTTTTTAATGGCGCTTTTACCGTATAGTAAAAGTACGTTAGTGCCGTGGTTTTCTAACTCTTGTGGTAACTTGTTTAAAGCACTCTTGCCAAAGTGTATGCGCGTAGGGTTGTAGTACGTAAAATCGTGTAGCATGATTTATGTGTTTAGTCGTTTAGTCGATAAATTTAGTGAAGAAATGTTTTTTATATATAAGGTTAGAAAGGTAAAATGACAATACGAAACAAAAATATCAATAATGCGCAAGATTTGCAAAAATAGCAAGCCCATTTGCATTTTGTAGAAAATGTCGTACTTTTGTCCTTAAGGAATTTATTAATACAAACAATCTGAATACAAAGAGAAGGTAGAACCTTAACATATTACGTTTTAATCATTTACTGATTATTCTAAGTATCCTCAAAACCTAGGAAATTTTGAATCGCAATACTAAGAATAGGTCCGGTAAACGTCTGCGTATTTACGTGGACTCGGCTTATCTTGTATTGTGGGGCTTCCTAGGGCCTTGAGGTAGAGATAATGTTGGGTCCGCGTTTTTTTATTTACCCTTAAAACAAATACGCAGATGAGTGTTCCTATTCATATCGGCTCTATTATTCGCGATGAGCTACGTCGTCAAGGTAAAACCAACGGTTGGTTGGCAGAGCAAATCAATGTCAATCTTCGTACAGTCAATAAAATCTTCTTAAAAAGCGATATTGACACGCATCAACTACTGCAAATTTCGCGTGTGTTAGGTGTTGATTTATTTAAAAACTATTCCGAGATGTTGTAAATACGATGCCCGATATGGACGATTGCCTATAATGGGCAAGCTGCCTGTTTAGGGCAATTATAGTGTTTTGGGCAATGTGGTCAGATTGTTTACATTTGCATAATGTAAATTGTTTAGAACAGAAGGGCCAACTGGATAAAATGGGCAATAGTAGTTATGCAAGTGCAAAGAGATTCTGAAAAGACTGTCATTATGGGAGTAGATAAGTATGGTAATCATAAAGTAGAAACTGTATGGAGAGATAATTTCTTTTCTGATACTCAGTATAGAGATCGTGTTGATGAAAAGATGGCAGCGATGGCGCATTGGGAATCTGTGTAGTCGTTTTAATTAGAATGATTAATGTTTAAAATTAAGAGAGCGACTATTGATCGATAGTCGCTCTCTTTTAATTGTATAAGTGGGGTTATCTCTTAATTCGTTGAGTAAAATCAGACCAATCTTCTACTTTAAAGGCTCTGATGTCCCTTACCGAAGCTTTAAACCAGTCTATCTCCCTTAGTGCGCTCATTGCGTCGTACACCAAACCTAAACCATCATTATTATTATCAGATAGGTACACGCTGCCTTGTGTCCAGTGAAAACCAAGTTTTTTCATTACTTTGGATATTTCTGCATAAGCGTTAGTATACGGCTCTCCATAAGTTTTTCTTAGGGTAGCAACGTCCATATCAAATGCTATTGCGTACATAATTAAGCCAATTTAAAGTACTCTTGTCTATTAAAGTAGATGATTTGGTTTTTAATGGCTTTTGCGTACACAACCAGACCATTAAATGGGTTGTTGTCAAGGTCATCTACAATGCCTTCAATCCATTGTTCTTCTCCTGTTAATTCGGGAGAAATCATCACTTTTGATCCAATTTGAAAGGAATTACTGCTCATAACTAACAGATTTTGTTTGATAAGTGTAGTCAGTTTCATACTTATTAGTTTTTGTTCGTAAAGAAAAGAATAAATAGGTTTATGACTACAAAATTAGGAATATTGTACGGATATTCCAAAATAGTGAAAAAGATTTTAGTAGTTCTTACATGGCTCCTTCTAAAAACACCAAACTCATAAAGCCTACAAGCAGGGCGTAGGTAGCAGCTTTGTGGTAGCCGTGTGCGTGGGTTTCGGGTATCATTTCGTCGCTGATAACGTACAGCATGGCGCCGCCGGCAAAGGCAAGCATAACGGGGAGCAATATAAGCGATATAGCCCCTAATCCGTAGCCAATCCATACCCCTACAATTTCTAACAGACCAATAGCAAGCGAAATAAAAAAGGTGCGCCATCTGCTAACGCCAGCTAAAAGCAAGGGAGATATAACCACCATGCCTTCGGGTATGTTTTGTAGAGCAAGGCCCAATGTAACGCTCCAAGCAGCACTCTCTGAGGTGTTGTTAAAACCAACGCCTGCAGCAATGCCTTCGGGCAGTTTGTGTATGGCTATCGCCAATACGAAAAGCAACACTTTATTGATATGGGCATTGTTGGCATGTGTCTCTGCATCAAGACCGGTTAACTTGTGCAGATGTGGTGTAACGTTGTCAAGTAAATTTAAAAACAAAGCTCCGCATAGAACTCCAATGGCAATCTGCCACCAACCACTCATACCTGCCATCTCGGTGGCGGGCAGAATAAGCCCTACTACCGATGCGGCTAACATGATGCCGGCGCAAAACCCCATAATCATATCGTTCCATTTGTGGCTTAATCCCTTAAAAGTTAGCCCTATAATAGAACCAAAAACCGATGCCAAACAAAGTCCGATGGCAGAAATCCAAACTGATTGCATAATGATTTAACTCTATTCGTTTCGCAAAAATAATGAAAAATGGTGAATCGGTGAAAGTTGTGAGTAAATGAGAACAAAAACAAATTTAATTGACTTTGCCGAGTGGGGGTAACTTGATGAAAATGCGGTGCATTTGAATAATCGAAGTTTATTGTTATATTTGCGAATTATAATGTTTATTGTATGTTGAAAAGAGTATTTTTTGCCATAGCACTACTTTGGATGTCAATGCTGTCTGCATCTGCATTGGAAAATCCAGTGACATGGACGGTGGAATGCAAAGATTTAACGGACAATCAGGTCGAAGTAGTGGTGTCTGCCTATATCGAGGCGGGTTGGCATTTGTACTCGCAACATCAAGAGGGGATGGCGTTGCCCTTAACGTTTAAGACGAGCAATTCACAGCAGTGTACGTGGCTGACAGAAGGATTGTGGAGCGAAACTCCTATGTACGAAGAATCGTATAATGCTATTTTTAACGAAACAGAAAGGTTTATCAATGGCAAGGCAACGTTTACGACTCGTTTGCAGCGGTTAACGCCTGATGCGTTTACAGCCACCATTCAAGTAGAAGGACAGGCTTGCAAAATGCTATGTGTGCCTATCGATGCCGAACTTACTTTGCATGTGCCGGCAATAGAAAAGCAACAAGTGTCTTCTGTGTTAAACGAGCAGGCGAAGGATGATACCGCAAGTTCGCTTTGGTGGTTCTTTTTATTGGCATTTGGTGGAGGTTTGTTAGGCATCTTAACCCCTTGTGTATTTCCGATGGTGCCCATGACGGTGTCGTACTTTATGAAAAACGGCGGCAAAAAACAGGCGTTGTTTTATGGTATGAGCATCGTGTTGATTTACATGCTGTTTGGTATTGTACTATCGGCTATTTTTGGACAGGATTTTGCCAATATCATTAGTACGCATTGGTTGCCTAACTGTCTGTTTGCTGTTATTTTCATATTGTTTGCCTTTTCGTTGTTGGGTTATTTTGAAATTACCTTGCCCAATAAATGGGTAAATAAATCGGCAGGGATGGAAAATAAAGCGGGCTATTTAGGCACCTTCTTTATGGCGCTTACCTTGGTGTTGGTGTCTTTTTCTTGCACCTTGCCCATTGCGGGTGCGGTAGCCTTAGGTGCTGCCGACGGTAGTTTTGTCAAACCCATCGTGGGTATGTTGGGTTTTTCGTTGGCATTTGCTTTGCCCTTTACGTTGTTTGCTTTCTTTCCGGGATGGCTCAAAAAATTGCCCAAGTCGGGGGGCTGGATGAATACCCTCAAAGTAACCCTTGCTTTTGTCGAATTGGCATTTGCCCTTAAATTTTTAAGCGTGCCCGATCAGGCGTATCATTGGGGCATTTTGGATAGAGAGGTGTATTTAGCCTTGTGGATTGTCATTTTTGCTTTGTTGGGTATGTATTTGTTGGGTAAATTGCGTTTCCCTTTGGACGATGAGTATGGAGTTCAACGTTCGCCCATTCGTTTTGCCACTGCCTTGGCAGTATGGGTGTTTGTTATTTATATGTTGCCCGGCATGTGGGGAGCACCGCTCAATGCACTTTCGGGATGGTTGCCACCCATGAGTAGTCAAGATTTTGTGATAGGTGGAGGCTGTGCGAATGCTACGACAGAGTCGATAGCGGCCAATACAGGTCCTTTGGTAGGAAATATTGGCGTGGATGCCGAAAATATGGGGGTAGGAACGATGGGAATAGGGACATTGTCAGGTACAATCAATTTACATACCGTTAAAGGATTGTCGGCGGTGTTTGATTACGACGAAGCTGTTGCTTTGGCTAAAGCACAAAACAAACCGGTGTTTTTAGATTTTACAGGTCATGGATGTGTCAATTGTCGACAGGTAGAACAATTGGTGCTTTCGCGCCCCGAAGTGCAAACACTCATAAACAATCAAACTGTTATGGCGGCATTGTATGTAGACGATAAGGTAGTAGAACTTTCGTCGCCTTACTTTACGCACGATGCCAAATTGCTTACGCTTCTCGGGGATAAGAATCGCTATATTCAGCATTATAAGTTCAAGGAGAATGCGCAGCCTTGCTATTTGATGATAGATCCCAATACAGAACAGGTGCTGGCCGGTCCCCTCTTTTATGAGACCAATCCGGCTGTGTTTATGCAATTCTTGCTGCAAGGCGTGGATGCAATGAAACGATAATAAATTTGCCTAAAAAGCAAGGTTGTTTGGAAAGATTTTTATAACTTTGTCGGCAATAAAACGAGAAACTTTATATTCACTAATTTAATACAAATAACATGGTATCTTACAAAGAACTAGGTTTGGTAAACACCAAAGAAATGTTTGCCGGTGCTATTAAAGGTGGTTATGCTATCCCTGCATTCAACTTTAATAACATGGAACAAATGCAAGCTATCATCTCGGCTTGTGCAGAACAAAAATCGCCCGTTATTTTGCAAGTATCGAGTGGTGCTCGCAAATACGCTAACCAAACTTTGTTGCGTTACATGGCACAAGGTGCTGTAGAATACGCCAAAGAATTGGGTTGGGAAAAACCTCAAATTGCTTTGCACTTGGACCACGGTAACTCGTTCGAATTGTGCAAAAGCTGCGTAGACATGGGCTTCTCTTCTGTAATGATTGATGGTTCTCACCTTCCTTACGAAGAAAACATTGCACTTACCAAACAAGTAGTAGAATATGCTCATCAATTTGGTGTAACCGTAGAAGGTGAGTTGGGTGTATTGGCAGGTGTAGAAGATGACGTAGTGGCAGAACACAGCAACTATACTCAACCAGAAGAAGTAATCGACTTCGTTACCCGTACAGGTTGCGATTCGTTGGCTATCTCAATTGGTACTTCGCACGGTGCTAACAAATTTACTCCCGAACAATGTACTCGCGACGAAAATGGTATCTTGATTCCTCCTCCATTGCGTTTCGATATCTTGAAAGAAATTGAAGAAAAACTTCCCGGATTCCCAATCGTATTGCACGGTTCTTCTTCTGTTCCTCAAGAATACGTTAAAATCATCAACGAAAACGGTGGTAAACTAAAAGACGCTGTAGGTATTCCAGAAGAACAATTGCGTAAAGCTGCTGCTTCTGCTGTTTGCAAAATTAACATCGACTCTGATGGTCGTTTGGCAATGACAGCTGCAGTACGTCAATTCTTCAACACCGATCCTGACAAATTTGACCCACGTCAATACTTAGGACCAGCTCGCGAAGAGTTGAAAAAATTGTACACCCACAAAGTTGTAAACGTATTGGGTTCTGCAGGTAAAGCATAATTTACTTTAATCAACTAAAAACTGACTAAGCAATTAGTCAGTTTTTTTTATATCTGTAGCAGGGTTGTTTGAAGTGCCCGAAATAAAAAGGACTAACGCTGAGGTTAGTCCTTCTACTTTTTGGGGTTATGTATATTATCCTAGATAACCTTTTAATTGTTTGCTGCGTGCACTTGTTTTTAAACGGCGAATGGCTTTTTCTTTGATTTGACGAACGCGTTCACGTGTTAAACCAAATTTATCACCAATTTCTTCTAAGGTCATTTCTTGACAACCAATGCCAAAGAAGCAGACGATGATTTTCTTTTCGCGCTCGCTTAAGGTATTTAATGCGCGGTCAATCTCCTTCGATAAAGACTCGTTCATCAATTCGCGGTCGGCAATGGGAGAATCGTCGTTTACCAATACGTCCAATAAACTGTTGTCTTCGCCTTCTACAAAAGGAGCATCTACCGAAATATGGCGTCCTGACACTTTTAATGTATCGGAAATTTTGTCGATAGGAATGTCTAATTCTTCTGATAACTCCTGTGGAGAGGGGCGGCGTTCGTGCTCTTGCTCAAATTTAGAAAGTGCTTTGTTGATTTTGTTGAGCGAGCCTACTTGGTTAAGTGGTAAACGTACAATACGCGATTGTTCTGCTAATGCTTGTAGGATAGATTGACGAATCCACCATACTGCATACGAGATAAATTTAAAACCGCGAGTTTCATCAAATTTTTCTGCCGCTTTGATAAGCCCCAAGTTGCCTTCGTTAATTAAGTCGGGCAAACTCAAACCTTGGTTTTGATATTGTTTAGCAACAGATACAACAAAACGTAAGTTGGCGCGAGTTAATTTTTCTAAAGCAATGCGGTCACCTTTTTTGATGCGTTGCGCCAATTCAACCTCTTCTTCTACTGTGATAAGATCCTCTCTACCAATCTCTTGTAGGTACTTGTCTAACGATGCACTCTCTCTGTTGGTAATTGATTTTACAATTTTAAGCTGTCTCATGATGCTATTTCGGGCAAAATAAAGCGCAAATATAGTAAAGAATTGCAAAGATAGCAAGTAGAATGTTTAATTTTTAGATAAATTCTTTGAGGAAAGAGCGAAATGCCGTATCTTCGCACCCAAATAAAAACAGTACGTCGGTTTGTCGCTGGCAATGTATATTGCGAGAGGAAAGTCCGGGCAATACAGGACACCGTGTTTCTGAAAGTAGAAGCTATCAGCGATGGTAGGTTAGCGTAGAAGAAAATAACCGCCCGCAAGGGTAAGGGTGAGAAGGCGGGGTAAGAGCCCACCGCTTGTGTGGCAACACGCAAGGCAGTACGCACCACGGATTGCAAGACCAAGTATACTGACGCATGTAGGGCTGTCCGTCCGATGTCAGGGGGTAGGTTGCTAGAGACTGTCTGCGAGGGCAGTAGTAGATAAATGACAAACACCTTTGCTTGCAAAGGAACAGAACCCGGCTTATAGGCGTGCTGTTTTTTCTTTTTTGACTAATCGACTAACCGACGAATCGGCAAATCGGAGCATTGGTGACGTTTTGATGACCAAAGGGAATAATCAAACAATCAATCCTCCGCGTGGCACTTCGACAAGCTCAGTGACCGCGGAGGATTTATTGTTACTAAGGTTGTTTATTTGTGCTTTAGGTGTTGATGACGGGTTGATTTGTATTTACAGTTGCCGTGTCAGAAATTCTACTTTTACTATTTTCGAGATGAATTGGTTTGAATGTGAAATCGGGTTGAAAACCTAGTTTTAGGCTGATTTCTATCAATTTTGATAAACTATAATTGTAGTTTCCGCTTAGTAGTTGGCTTACAAAACTTTTAGATACACCTAAATGTGTGGCAAGCATAGTTCTGTTCATATTGTTTGTTTTCATGAACGTACATGCGCAGTTGTATATCTCAAGTTGGATTTTTTGTTCCCAATATGCGCTATTTGTGAGTATGTCTTGGCGTGTTATCATGGTGTTTATGAAAAATTAAGGTAAGGAAAATCTTGTTTATTCTTTTGTGCTTGCTCTATGAATGTGTTAAACTGATTTTTAGCATCTATAGATACCAAATAGAATGAGTAGTAAGGATTTTTTACAAGGCTACATTACTCAATGATGTACTGCATGTTTTTAAGAATTAAGTAATGGGTGTGTTTAGTTATAACTTAACAGCACAAAGTTAAGCATCTTTTTTGTATGTGCAAAAAAAAGATGAAATTTTATTCAATAGGGTGCTATACTGAAGAAAGAATGGTAATATCTTCTATTTCATTTATCCTTAATTTTGCACGGATTTGGCTTTTGCGTTGGTAAATGGTTTGTAGGCTTTGCTTGGTGAGAATGTTTATTTCTTTGGTGCTAAATTGTGCTTTAAGTAAACAACATAATTGTATTTCACGAGTATTTAAAAGTTGCCCGTATTGTTGAACTAGTTTACTATAATACCCATTGTAGGCATAATCTATGCTTTGGTATAGACTATCCCAATTTAACAAGGTGTTTACACTATTCTCGTCAATAGATAGTAATCTGTTCAGCATTTGTTGGTTGTCTTGTGTGGGATTAGATGCTAAAGTTTTAATAACACCCAATTGTTGTAACATCATCTTTTTTATACTTCCAGCCGTGTTTTCTTGTGAAGTCATAGCTTCGTTTAGTAAACGCTGAATATTTTCTGTTCTTTCTTCGTTTTCTATAATTAGGCGTTTCCTTTTATTGTTGACTAAAAAACTGAATATGGCTATTATTGTAATAAGAAAAACTAAACTTATTATTACAATGGCTTGTTTTTGTTTGCTAATGGTTAGTTGCAAGTTTCGTTCATGTAAATCACG
>JAFVZF010000024.1 GCA_017508305.1 Paludibacteraceae bacterium
TACCATGCCCGAAGAGATAGAAATGCTATTTAACTCTTCGTTTTTTACTTGAATGGTAATCTCTTCGTTATAGATAAGGTTAGGTTGTAACCATTTTTCAAAGTCCCAAGCCGCAATGGGGTATTGGTTGTTTAGTTGCGGGGGATAGTTATTTTTTAATTGTTCGATAGCACTGCTCATCGAATAAATTTCGAGCGGAGTACACCGTTTGCCAATTTTATTTCGAGTAATGGTAAGTTGTGTAGCCTGCAAATCGGTAAGCATTTGATAGTCGTAGTCCGACATGATCCCTACTTTGTAGAGCTCTTTTAATTCGGTGTCAATTACCTGAAAGGCTGGCAATGAAGATACGTCCTTGTCGGTGACCTCCATCACGGCAGGCGCTTTATCTAATAGTTGGTTGAGCACGATGCTCTCGGTCTGCTCGTTATAGTCAAAATAAGGGTGATGCGATTGAATAACCGCATTGCGCTCGGCTTTTAGTTCTTCTGCCGATTTGTAGATAGGAAAGTCAAACGTGGCCGTTAGTAAATCGTATTGCCATGGCTTGCCCAATTCAAATTGGTACTGAAATTTAGCCTCGTGTGGCATTAAAGCGGTTAAGGCAACAATGCACAAGACAAAAATCGTAGCTTTGTAGATTTCGTCAAGAATGGTTCGGCGACGTTTTACAGTAGGTTCCATTTTTTTATGCCTCTCCTTTAAATCCTCCAAATCCAATAGGAATGTTTACTTTGTTGCCGGATAGGCGGATTTCTCCGTATTTTTCTTCGTACTTAGCGATGTTTTCTTGCAGTGTAAGCAAAAGTCGTTTGGCTTGTTCGGTATTGAGAATAATGCGTGATTGTACTTTTGCCTTAGGTCGATTGGGCATGTTGCGAATAAAATCCACGATAAACTCACTCGACGAGTGGGCGATAATGGCCATGTTTGCGTAAGTACCTTCTGCTACATTTTCGGGTAGCTCAATAGTAATTTGTGCTTTGTTTTCTTCTTTCATCTTTTATATAATAAGGTATATTTGGTGCAAAGATAATATTTTTTGATGAATCGGCGATGTGTTGATGTACGAAAGTGAATAATCGACGAATCGGAGAATCAAAAAAAAGTTAGGAGTGAAGGGTAAGTTGTTAATCGCTTTGTGTTGTTGTCGTTTTTATAAAACATTTTTTTATCGATTTATCGATTAGTCGATTAGTCGATTCGTCAATAATGTAAAACAAATCAACGGGTTAAAGAAAAAAATCGCAGAAAAGTTTTGCTGGATTAAAATCTTTTTGTACCTTTGCAAGCCAAAATTGTGGATACAAGACAAATTTATATAATAAACTAACTAAACAAATTACAAATGCCTACTATTCAGCAATTAGTAAGAAAAGGAAGAACAGCATTGACAGAAAAGAGCACTGCTCCTGCGCTTGATGCTTGTCCTCAACGTCGTGGTGTTTGTGTAAGAGTTTACACAACAACCCCTAAAAAACCTAACTCAGCATTGCGTAAAGTAGCTCGTGTTCGTTTGACCAACCAAAAAGAGGTGAACTCTTACATTCCGGGAGAAGGTCATAACTTGCAAGAGCACTCTATTGTAATGATTCGTGGCGGACGTGTTAAAGACCTTCCGGGTGTACGTTATCACATTGTACGTGGTACTTTGGATACTGCCGGAGTTGCAAACCGTACACAACGTCGTTCTAAATACGGAGCTAAACGTCCAAAAGCAGGTCAAGCACCCGCAGCAAAAGGTAAAAAATAAAACATTCAAACAACAGTAGTTATTAATACTGTTTTGTATTGGAGCTAATATAGGTTGAGTAAATTGATTCGGCGGAATCTTTTGAAGACGAAAGGCAACCAAACACAAAACGGATAATTTTTTAAATAAAATGAGAAAAGCGAAACCTAAAAAAAGGATCGTACTTCCTGATCCTATTTTCGGCGATGTAATGGTAACAAAATTTGTTAACCATCTAATGTATGACGGTAAAAAATCTACCGCATTCACCATTTTCTATTCTGCATTGGAAAATGTAAAAGGTAAAATGTCTAACGAAGACAAACCTGCGCTTGAAATCTGGAAAAAAGCTTTGGAAAACATCACTCCTCAAGTAGAGGTTAAATCTCGTCGTATTGGTGGTGCTACTTTCCAAGTTCCTACCGAAATTCGTCCAGAAAGAAAAGAATCTATTTCGATGAAAAACTTAATTCAATACGCTCGTAAAAGAGGCGGCAAAACCATGGCAGACAAATTGGCTGCAGAAATCATGGATGCATACAACATGCAAGGTGCTGCATTTAAGCGTAAAGAAGACATGCATAAGATGGCAGAAGCTAACCGTGCATTTGCTCACTTCCGTTTTTAATCAAGAAATAATATACAACAATGGCTAAAGCAGATTTAAAATTTACTAGAAATATTGGTATTATGGCGCACATTGACGCCGGTAAAACCACTACTTCTGAACGTATTTTGTTCTACACCGGTTTGACTCACAAAATTGGTGAGGTGCACGATGGTGCAGCTACTATGGACTGGATGGAACAAGAGCAAGAACGTGGTATTACCATTACCTCTGCCGCTACTACCACTTTCTGGAAATACAACGATAACAAATATAAAATCAACTTGATTGACACCCCGGGACACGTTGACTTTACTGTAGAAGTAGAACGTTCGCTTCGTATCTTGGACGGTGCTGTGGCTGCTTTCTGTGCAGTAGGTGGTGTAGAACCTCAATCAGAAACAGTATGGCGTCAAGCTGATAAATACAATGTACCACGTATCGGTTATGTAAACAAAATGGACCGTTCGGGTGCTGACTTCTTTGACGTAGTTCGTCAAGTAAAAGAAGTGTTGGGTGCTAATCCTGTGGCTATCCAAATTCCTATCGGTGCAGAAGAAACCTTTAAAGGGGTAGTCGATTTGGTAAAAATGAAAGCCATCGTATGGAACGATGAAACCATGGGCTCTCAATATGAAGTCGCCGAAATTCCCGCCGATTTAAAAGCAGAAGCCGACGAATGGCGTGCTAAAATGTTGGATTCAATCGCTGAATTTGACGACGCCTTGATGGAAAAATATTTCGAAGATCCCGATACCATCACCGAAGACGAAATCAAAGCTGCTTTGCGTAAAGGTACTTTGAGTATGTCTATCACTCCGATGATTTGTGGTTCTTCGTTCAAAAACAAAGGTGTTCAAACCATGTTGGATGCGGTTTGTGCTTACTTGCCTTCTCCTATGGATAC
Source organism: Paludibacteraceae bacterium (assembly GCA_017508305.1). Lineage (GTDB taxonomy): Bacteria > Bacteroidota > Bacteroidia > Bacteroidales > Paludibacteraceae > Enterocola. The sequence continues at coordinate 3,247 of JAFVZF010000024.1, forward strand.
CGAAGAAATTATCGGTCATCCCGTAGACGACGAAGAAGCTCAAATCGTACGTCACCCCAGCGAAGACGAACCTTTGTGTGCATTGGCATTTAAGATTGCTACCGACCCCTATGTAGGTCGTTTGTGCTTCTTCCGTGTGTATTCAGGTAAAATTGACGCAGGTTCTTATGTATTGAACTCTCGTTCGGGCAAAAAAGAACGTATCTCGCGTATTTTCCAAATGCACTCTAATAAACAAAATCCGGTAGATTGCATCTCCGCAGGTGATATTGGTGCCGGTGTTGGTTTTAAAGATATTCGTACCGGTGATACTTTGTGTAGCGAAGATGCTCCAATGACTTTGGAATCGATCGACTTCCCAGAACCCGTTATCGGTATTGCTATCGAACCTAAAACTCAAAAAGACATCGATAAATTGGGCAACGGCTTGGCTAAATTGGCAGAAGAAGACCCCACCTTTACTGTTCGTACCGACGAACAATCGGGTCAAACCATCATTAGCGGTATGGGTGAGTTGCACTTGGAAATTATTATCGACCGTCTAAAACGCGAATTTAAAGTAGAATGTAACCAAGGTCGTCCTCAAGTATCGTACAAAGAGGCTATTACCAATACCGTTGATTTGCGCGAAGTGTACAAAAAACAATCGGGTGGTCGTGGTAAATTTGCCGATATGGTATTGAAAGTTGGTCCTGCTGACGAAGGTTTTGAAGGCAACTTGCAATTCATCGACGAAGTAAAAGGTGGTAACATTCCAAAAGAATTTATCCCTGCTATCCAAAAAGGTTTCACCGCTGCTATGCGTAATGGTGTATTGGCAGGTTTCCCTGTAGACAAATTGAAAGTAGTTGTAGTGGATGGTTCTTATCACCCCGTAGACTCTGACCAATTGTCGTACGAAATCTGTGCTCAAATTGCATTCAAAAACGCATGTGCAAAAGCTAAACCGGTGCTTTTGGAACCCATCATGCGTGTCGAAGTGGTAACCCCAGAAGAAAACATGGGTGATGTTATCGGCGACTTGAACAAACGTCGTGGTCAAGTAGAAGGTATGGAAAATAGCCGTACCGGTGCACGTGTAGTAAAAGCTAAAGTACCTTTGGCAGAAATGTTTGGCTATGTAACTTCGTTGCGTACCATTACATCGGGTCGTGCAACCTCTTCGATGTTCTTCTCGCACTATGCAGAAGTTTCGACTGCAATTGCAAAACAAGTATTGACCGAAGCTAAAGGTCGCGTAGATTTATTGTAATAACAAACGCAAGGGGTTAGCAAATGATTCTTAACCCCTTGCATAAACTTTAATAAAATGGCACAAAAAATTAGAATCAAATTGAAATCTTACGATTATAACTTGGTAGATAAATCGGCCGAAAAAATCGTAAAAACCGTAAAAGCAACAGGTGCAGTAGTAAGCGGTCCTATTCCATTGCCTACTCACAAACGTTATTTCACTGTTAACCGTTCGACTTTCGTTAACAAAAAATCGCGCGAGCAATTCCAATTGTTCTCGTACAAACGTTTAATTGACATCTATAGCTCGACTGCTAAAACTATCGATGCTTTGATGAAATTAGAGTTGCCCAGCGGCGTAGACGTTGAAATTAAAAGCTAATAAACGTCTTTAACAGATAATTTTTTACTTAATAATAACATTGAAATGCCAGGATTAATTGGAAAAAAAATCGGAATGACTTCCGTTTTCAGTGCTGAGGGAAAAAATGTTCCATGCACTGTTATCGAAGCTGGTCCTTGTGTTGTTACCCAAATCAAAACCATCGAAAAAGATGGTTATGAAGCAATCCAATTGGGATTCTCTGAAAAGAAAGAGAAAAACACCAATAAAGCAGAAGCCGGATTGTTTAAAAAAGCAGGCGTAGCTCCACAAGCCCACTTGGTTGAGTTCAAGGGATTTGAAGGTGACTTCAAATTGGGTGATGTAATTACCGTAGATATGTTTGCCGACGCTGGTTGGGTAGACGTTATCGGTACTTCTAAAGGTAAAGGTTTTCAAGGTGTAGTTAAACGCCACGGTTTTGGTGGTGTAGGTCAAACTACTCACGGTCAACACAACCGCTTGCGTGCCCCCGGTTCTATCGGCGCATGTTCTTACCCTGCTAAAGTATTCAAGGGAATGCGCATGGCAGGTCAAACAGGCAATGCTCGCGTTACTGTAGAAAACCTAGAGATTTTAAAAGTGATTCCCGAAAACAACTTGATCCTTATCAAAGGTTCGGTTCCGGGAGCTAAAGGTTCAATCGTAGTAGTAAATAAATAATGGAACTAAGCGTATATAATATCGAAGGAAAAGACACCGGAAGAAAGGTTACATTAGATGAATCTATTTTCGGTATTGAGCCTAATGATCATGCAATATACTTGGATGTTAAGCAATACATGGCTAACAAACGCCAAGGCACGCATAAGTCGAAAGAAAGAAGCGAAATTGCCGGTAGTACTCGCAAATTAGGTCGTCAAAAAGGCGGCGGTGGTGCTCGTCCCGGTGATATCAAATCGCCTGTTCGTGTAGGTGGTGGTCGTATTTTTGGTCCTGTTCCACGCGACTATAGCTTCAAATTGAACAAAAAAGTAAAACAATTGGCTCGTAAATCTGCGTTGTCGTACAAAGTACAAGAAAATGCTTTGGTTATTGTAGAAGATTTCAACTTCGAAGCTCCTAAAACCAAAAATTACTTGGAAATGCTTAAAAACTTGAACTCTGACAATAAAAAGTCACTTTTAGTTTTAGCAGACCAAAATAAAAACGTATATTTGTCGGCTCGTAATGTAGAAAAAGCAGACGTTGCAACTATTTCAGAATTAAGCACATATCGTATTTTGGATGCAAAATGCTTGTTGCTTACAGAGAATGCTGTTGCTGGTTTGCAAGCAATCTTTAACGCATAAAGGAGGAGAATAACATGGAAATCATCATTAAACCAATCGTTACCGAAAAGGCAACCGGACTTTCCGAAAAATTCAACCGTTATTCGTTCAAAGTCAGCAAAGACGCCAACAAAATTCAAATCAAAAAAGCTGTAGAAGCAGCTTACAACGTAACCGTTGAAAATGTAAATACCATGATTGTATGTGGCAAAAATAAAGTACGCTACACCAAATCAGGTATCATTAAAGGCGCAACTTCTTCGTATAAGAAAGCAGTTGTTACGTTGAAAGAAGGAGATTCAATCGATTTTTATAGCAACATTTAATAAGAGAAAATGGCTGTACGTAAATTCAACCCCACAACACCGGGGCAGAGACACAAGATTATTGGAACATTTGATGCAATTACTACAAATGTTCCAGAAAAATCTCTTGTATTCGGTAAAGCACAAACCGGTGGTCGTAACCATGCTGGTAAAATGACCATGCGCTATTTGGGCGGCGGACACAAGAGAAAATACAGAGTAATTGACTTTAAACGCGAGAAAGACGGCATTCCCGCAACAGTAAAAACCATCGAATACGATCCTAACCGTTCGGCTCGTATTGCGTTGTTGTTCTACGCTGACGGCGAAAAACGTTACATTCTTGCTCCTAATGGTTTGGAAGTAGGTCAAGTTATCCTATCGGGTGCAAATGCAGCTCCCGAAGTAGGCAATGCACTACCTCTTCAAAATATTCCATTGGGTACTGTTATCCACAACATTGAGTTGAGACCCGGTCAAGGTGCCGCTTTGGTACGTTCTGCTGGTACTTTTGCTCAATTAACCTCTCGTGAAGGCAAGTATGCCATTATCAAATTACCTTCGGGTGAAACTCGTATAATCCTTTGCACTTGCAAAGCAACTGTTGGTGCTGTAGGCAACTCAGATCACGCTTTGGAACAATCGGGCAAAGCAGGTCGTTCGCGTTGGTTGGGACGTCGTCCTCACAACCGTGGTGTAGTTATGAACCCTGTCGATCACCCCATGGGTGGTGGTGAAGGTCGCGCTTCTGGTGGTCACCCAAGATCTCGCAAAGGTCTATTGGCTAAAGGATATAAGACTCGTGCTCCTAAGAAGGCTTCAAGTAAGTACATCATCGAGAGAAAGAAAAAGTAATTTGATTTTAATCTAAGAGAAGTATTATGAGTCGTTCATTAAAAAAAGGTCCATTCATTAGCGTTAAGCTTGAAAAGAAAGTGATTGCTATGAATGAGGCAAATAAGAAATCAGTAGTAAAAACTTGGTCGAGAGCTTCGATGATTTCTCCTGATTTTGTGGGTCATACCATTGCTGTTCACAACGGCAATAAATTTATTCCTGTATACATTACAGAAAACATGGTAGGTCACAAGTTGGGCGAATTTGCTCCTACTCGAAACTTTAGAGGCCATGGTGGTAACAGAAAATAAAAATAATTAGATATGGGTGTTAGAAAAAAACAAACAGCAGAGAAACGTAAAGAAGCTAAGAAAGCTCTTTACTTTGCAAAGCTAAATGATGTACCTACCTCGCCCCGTAAAATGCGTTTGGTCGCAGATATGATTAGAGGCGTGGAAGTGTACAAAGCACTTGGTATGTTGAAGTATTCGACAAAAGAAGCATCAGCTCGCCTTGAAAAATTGCTTCGTTCGGCTATCGCAAACTGGGAACAAAAAACCGGTAAAAAAGCCGAAGACGAAAACTTGGTAGTAAGTGCAGTATTCGTAGATTGTGGTCGTACTTTGAAACGCTTGCGTCCCGCTCCACAAGGTCGCGGTTATCGTATTCGCAAACGTTCAAATCACGTAACCATTTGTGTTGATAGTGCTAACAATAACAAAGATTGATCGTATGGGACAAAAAGTAAATCCAATTGCTAATCGTTTAGGCATCGTTAAAGGTTGGGATTCCAACTGGTTTGGTGGTAAAAACTACGGTGATACCATCTTAGAAGATTCTAAACTAAGAAAATACTTGCAAGCCCGTTTGGCTAAATGCAGCGTATCACGTATTGTTATTGAACGTACTGTTAAACTTATCACTATTACTATTTGCACCTCTCGTCCCGGTATGATTATCGGTAAAGGTGGTCAAGAAGTAGATAAGTTGAAAGAAGAATTGAAAAAAATTACCGATAAGGACGTACAAATTAACATCTTTGAAATTAAGAAACCTGATTTGGATGCAGAAATCGTTGGTAACAACATCGCTCGCCAAATTGAAGGTAAATTTGCTTATCGTCGTGCGGTTAAAACTGCTATTGCAGCTACCATGCGCGCCGGTGCAGAAGGTATCAAAGTGCAAGTGTCTGGTCGTTTGAATGGTGCAGAAATGGCACGTTCTGAAATGTACAAAGAAGGAAGAACTCCTCTTCATACATTCCGTGCAGACATCGACTACGCACAATGCGAAGCACTTACCAAAGTTGGTCTTATTGGTATCAAGGTTTGGATTTGCCGTGGCGAAGTGTATGGCAAAAAAGACCTAACTCCTCAATTTACCAACGCCAAAGAAGGTCACTCTATGGGTGGAAACAATGGCAAAGGTTTTAAAAAGAGAAAAAAATAATCTGTTAATTTCAAGAAATTATGTTACAACCTAAAAAGACAAAGTTCAGAAGACCCCAAAAGGGTACCATGAAAGGCAATGCTGGTCGTGGTAACCAATTGGCTTTTGGATCTTTCGGTATAAAGGCCTTGCAATCTAAATGGATTACCGGTCGTCAAATAGAAGCGGCTCGTATTGCTGTTACCAGATACATGCAACGTCAAGGTCAAGTATGGGTGAGAATTTTCCCCGATAAACCAATTACCAAAAAACCTGCTGACGTACGTATGGGTAAAGGTAAAGGTAATCCAGAAGGCTATGTAGCTCCTGTTACTCCCGGCCGTATGTTATTTGAAGTAGAAGGTGTTCCTTTCGCTGTTGCTAAAGAAGCTTTGCGTTTGGCAGCTCAAAAACTTCCTATCACTACCAAATTTGTAGTAAGACGTGACTACGATTATGAATCTGAAAATGCGTAAAATAGTATGAAAACAGCAGAAATTAAAAAGTTAGTAGACAAAGAGATTGTAGAAAGACTCGAAGGCGAAAAGGCTAACCTTGCTAAATTAAAGTTGAGCCATGCTATTTCTCCGCTTGACAATCCTAGTCAAATTCGTGAAACACGCAAAACAATTGCTCGTTTAGAAACCGAGTTGCGTCAAAGAGAAATTAATAAATAATAATACACCGGATATGAGAAACCTAAGAAAAGAAAGACAAGGAATCGTATCAAGCAACAAGATGGACAAAACCATCACCGTTGCTGTCAAGTGGAAAGAAAAACACCCCATTTACGGTAAATTCGTAAACAAGACAAAAAAATACCACGCACACGATGAAAACAACGAATGTGGTATTGGTGATACGGTAAGAATTATGGAAACTCGTCCATTGAGTAAACTCAAAAGATGGAGATTGATTGAAATAATCGAAAAAGCAAAATAAACCATGATACAACAAGAATCAAGACTTACCGTAGCCGACAACAGTGGCGCAAAAGAAGTGCTTTGTATTCGCGTTTTGGGCGGTACAGGCAAACGCTATGCCACAGTAGGGGACATTATTGTTGTGGCTGTTAAATCGGTAATCCCCTCGAGTGATACAAAAAAAGGTGCCGTTTCGAAGGCAGTGGTAGTTCGTACCAAAAAAGAAATCAGACGTGCTGACGGCTCGTACATCCGTTTCGACGATAACGCTTGCGTTTTGTTGAATGGCGCTGGCGAAATGAGAGGCAGCCGTATCTTCGGACCTGTAGCCAGAGAATTGCGTGCAACTAACATGAAAATTGTTTCGTTAGCACCCGAAGTACTTTAATTCGAAAAAAACAATTCAGAGATGACAAAGTTACACATCAAAAAAGGTGATACCGTCTATGTAAACGCAGGCGACGACAAAGGTAAAACCGGTCGCGTGTTGGAGGTGCAAGTTGAAAAACAACGCGCCATTGTAGAAGGTGTTAATATGGTATCAAGACATACCAAACCGAATGCAAAAAGTCCACAAGGTGGCATTGTGAAAAAAGAAGCTCCCATTCACATCTCTAACCTAAACGTAGTAGACAAAAACAACAAACCTACTCGTATTGGTCGTAAAAAAGTGGATGGTAAAACAGTGCGTTACGCTAAAACAACAGGGGAGGAAATTAAATAATGAATACCACTAGTTTAAAGAAAGATTACGTAGAACGCATCGCTCCCGCTTTGATGAAACAATTTGGTTACAAATCAAGCATGCAAGTGCCTGTTTTGGAAAAAATCGTTTTGAATCAAGGGTTAGGTGCAGCAGTTGCAGACAAAAAAATCATTGAAGTTGCAATCAACGAAATGACAGCAATTTCTGGTCAAAACGCTGTAGCAACCTATTCGAAAAAAGATATTTCGAACTTTAAGTTGCGTAAAAAAATGCCTATCGGTGTATGTGTTACCCTTCGTCGCGATCAAATGTACGAATTCTTAGAAAAATTGGTACGCGTTGCATTGCCTCGTATCCGCGACTTTAAAGGTATCAACAGCAAAATGGATGGACGTGGAAACTATACCTTTGGTATCCAAGAACAAATTATTTTCCCAGAAATCAACATCGATGCTGTTTCGAAAATCATGGGTATGAACATTACCTTTGTTACTTCGGCAAAAACCGATGAAGAAGCATTTGCTTTGTTGAAAGAATTTGGTTTACCCTTTAAAAAATAAGGATTAGATTATGGCAAAAGAATCAATGAAAGCCCGCGAGGTGAAAAGAGCAAAATTAGTTGCCAAATTTGCTGCTAAAAGAGAACAATTAAAAGCAGAAGGCAATTACGAAGCTTTGCAAAGCATTCCTAAAAATGCTTCTCCGGTTAGATTGCACAATCGTTGCAAAATTACCGGTCGTCCTAAAGGTTATATGCGCGTGTTTGGATTGTCTCGTATCCAATTCCGCGAAATGGCTTCTAAAGGCTTGATTCCAGGTGTTAAAAAAGCAAGCTGGTAATCAAAAAATAACAATTGAAAGTATAACTAAATATTGTCAGGGCAGTCCTGATTAATTTAATTTTTAACTTATGACAGATCCAATAGCAGATTATTTGACGCGTTTGCGCAATGCAATCAAAGCCGGTCACAAAGTGGTAGAGGTTCCTGCGTCAAATTTAAAGAAAGAACTTACCAAGATCTTGTTTGAGCAAGGATATATCTTGAACTATAAGTTCGAAGAAGATGGTCCTCAAGGTACTATCAAAGTGGCTTTAAAATACGATAAAGCCGGCAAAATCAACGCTATCAAGAAATTGCAGCGTGTATCGACCCCAGGTTTGCGTAAATATGCAAGCCATAAAGATCTCCCCCGTGTTTTGAACGGTTTGGGAATCGCTATCATTTCTACCTCCAAAGGTGTAATGACCGATAAAGAAGCCCGCGAATTGAATGTAGGTGGTGAAGTATTGTGTTATGTTTATTAATGTAGGAGGATAGAAAGATGTCTAGAATTGGAAAATTACCTATCAGCATACCTGCCGGTGTTACCGTTACTATTTCCGGCAATGATGTGACCGTAAAAGGTCCTAAAGGTGAGTTGAAACAAACCATCAATCCTATTATTTCGGTAGAAGTAAACGGTAATGAAATAGTTTGTACTCGCCCCAATGACGAAAAACAAACCAAAGCTATGCACGGTTTGTATCGCGTATTGATTAACAATATGGTAGTTGGTGTATCGCAAGGCTACAAAAAAACTTTGGAACTTGTAGGTGTTGGTTATCGTGTATCGAACCAAGGACAAGTAATTGAGTTTGCTTTGGGGTATACTCACAACATTTTCTTGAAATTGCCTAACGAAGTGAAGGTAGAAACCAAGAGCGAAAGAAACCAAAATCCACTTGTTACCTTGGAAAGTTGTGACAAACAATTATTAGGTCAAGTATGTGCAAAAATTCGTTCGTTCCGCAAACCTGAACCTTACAAAGGAAAAGGTATTAAGTTCGTAGGCGAACAAATTCGTAGAAAAGCCGGTAAATCGGCAGGTGCCAAATAATTAAAAACGCAACGTCATGACAGATAAAATAGCAAGAAGATTAAAAATCAAAGCAGGTGTCCGTGCAAAAATTTCGGGCACTGCCGAAAGACCCCGTATGTCAGTGTTCAGAAGCAATAGCCAAATCTATGTACAATTGATTGACGATACTGCTGCTAATGGCTCGGGTAAAACTTTATTGGCTGAATCTTCGGTTAGCATTAAAGAAAAAATGACCAAAACCGAAAAATCGGCTAAAGTAGGCGAAATGATTGCTAAAAAGGCAATCGCAGCCGGTATCGAAACCGTAGTATTTGACCGTAACGGTTTCTTGTATCATGGTCGAGTAAAAGAGTTGGCAGAAGCCGCTCGTAATGCAGGACTCAAATTTTAAACATTATGGCAGGAAAAAATAATACAGTAAGATTAACGAACGAAAGTGAGTTAAAAGATAGATTAGTAGCCATTAATCGTGTTACAAAAGTTACAAAAGGTGGTCGTACCTTTACCTTTGCCGCTATTGTTGTTGTAGGTAACGAAGATGGCGTAGTAGGCTGGGGATTGGGTAA
>JAFVZF010000025.1 GCA_017508305.1 Paludibacteraceae bacterium
CTTTTTATCCCGTAAATGATGAAAAGAATGCTACACTTTATGCTCAATATAAAAATCTAGCAGATTCAATAGACAACGTCTATTTTGGTGGCAGATTGGCAGAATACAAATACTACGACATGGCTCCAACCATAGAAGCAGCAATGAAGTTGTGGGAGAGGATAGGGTATTTATGTTAGCATGTATCTTCTAAGTTCTTGCATCTTCTTTTTATTCTTTTTCTGCCAAAATGTCATAAAATCTCCTTTGGCAAGCCTTTTGAACAAGAGGTTTGTGAAAGGAGATTTTTATTATGAACTTTGAGAAATTCACTATCAAATCGCAAGAGGCTATCCAAAAAGCCATTGAGATAGCTCAAAATGGTGGCCAACAGGCCATTGAGACTGCTCACTTACTAAAAGGAGTGATGCAAGCAGGTGAAGGCGTGTGCAAATTCCTATTTGCCAAACTCGGAGTAAATGCACAAGTCTTAACGCAGGCCGTAGACGGTCAAATCCAGTCATACCCCAAAGTGTCAGGTGGCAGTCCTTATCTAGTAATGATACCAACAAGGTATTAACCCATGCCATTCAACTATCGGACAAAGCAGGAAATAGTTTTGTTCCCTTGGAAATGATTTTAATGGCATTGCTTACCCAGAGCAATCCGATGCAAAGCCTGCTTAAAAACGCAGGTTTTACCGAAAAGGGCTTAGAAAGTGCCATTGTAGAACTGACACAAAACAGCAAAACAACTTCTAAAAGTGCCGAAGAAACCTACCAATCGTTGGCTAAATACGCGGTTAATTTAAATGAAAAGGCAAAAAGTGGCAAGTTAGACCCCGTAATAGGTCGTGACGAAGAAATTAGGCGTGTACTTCAAATTTTAAGCCGTCGTACCAAAAACAATCCCATTCTAATTGGCGAACCCGGGGTTGGTAAAACCGCCATTGCCGAAGGCTTGGCACACCGTATTGTGCGTGGTGACGTGCCCGAAAACCTAAAATCCAAACAACTCTATTCGTTGGATATGGGAGCGTTGGTAGCCGGTGCTAAGTACAAAGGCGAGTTTGAAGAACGGTTAAAAGCTGTTATTAGTGAGGTGGTAAAATCGGACGGCGAAATTATTTTATTCATTGACGAAATTCATACCTTGGTAGGTGCAGGTGGGGGCGAAGGAGCCATGGACGCTGCTAATATCCTAAAACCAGCCTTAGCGCGTGGTGAATTACGCAGCATTGGTGCAACTACGCTTAACGAGTACCAAAAGTATTTTGAAAAAGACAAAGCCCTTGAACGTCGTTTCCAAATTGTCATGGTAAACGAACCGGATGAGGCCAGCACCATTTATATTTTGCGTGGCTTAAAAGAAAGGTACGAAAACCACCACAAGGTACGTATCAAAGACGAAGCCATTATATCTGCAGTAGAACTGTCCAGCAGGTATATTTCTGATCGTTTCTTGCCCGATAAAGCCATCGATTTAATAGACGAAGCTGCTGCCCGATTAAGGTTGCAGATGAATTCGGTACCCGAAGATTTGGATAAGTTGGAACGTTCTATCAAACAATTGGAAATAGAACGCGAAGCCATTAAACGCGAAAATGATACCGAAAAGGTAAATCAGCTGTCCAAAGAAATTGATAACTTAAAAGAGAAAGAAAAGGCAGAAAAAGCCAAATGGCAATCGGAAAAATCGCTTATCGACCAAATTCAACAAAGCAAAATCGATATCGAGCATCTAAAATTTGAAGCAGAAACAGCCGAACGAAACGGTGATTACGGCAAAGTGGCAGAAATACGTTATGGTCGAATCAAAGAAAAAGAAGCGACCATAGCGTCGGCTCAACAAAAATTGCAAGATATGCAAGCCGAAAATCCAATGATAAAAGAGGAGGTAGACAGCGAAGATATTGCCGAGATTGTAAGCAAATGGACGGGTATCCCTGTGAGCAAAATGGCACAAAGCGAGCAAACCAAGTTGTTGCAGCTCGAAGCCGAATTGCACAAGCGTGTCATTGGACAAGACGAAGCCATTGTTGCAGTTGCCAATGCTGTGCGTCGTAGCAGGGCTGGATTAAAAGATCCCAAACGTCCCATTGGTTCGTTTATCTTTTTGGGGACTACCGGTGTTGGTAAAACCGAATTGGCAAAGGCATTGGCAGAAGTACTCTTTGACGACGAAAACATGATGACCCGTATCGATATGAGCGAATACCAAGAAAAATTCTCGGTATCACGTCTTATAGGTTCTCCTCCGGGATATGTGGGTTACGAAGAAGGTGGTCAACTTACCGAGGCCATTAGACGCAAACCATATTCGGTGGTGTTGTTCGACGAAATAGAGAAGGCGCATCCGGATGTGTTTAATATTTTGTTGCAAGTGTTGGACGATGGTCGATTGACCGACAACAAGGGCAGGGTGGTAAACTTTAAAAACACCATCATCATCATGACCTCCAATTTAGGTTCGCAAATTATACGTGAGAAAACCGAGAAAATAACCGAAGCCAATCGCGAAGAAGTATTGGAAGAAACACGTAAAGGCGTTTTTGAATTGCTAAAACAAGTGATTAAGCCCGAATTTCTGAACCGTATAGATGATTTGATTATGTTTACCCCGTTGGGTGAAGCAGAAATTAAACAAATTGTACAGTTGCAGGTTGAAGGTATTGCTACCATGCTCAAAGCAAATGATGTGGATTTGCAGTTGACTCCTGCTGCTATAGAGTTGATAGCTGCCGAAGGGTTTGACCCGCAATTTGGTGCTCGACCCATTAAACGTGCGTTGCAACGCTTGGTGCTAAACAGACTATCCGAGCAAATCATTGCCCGCACCATTCAAAAAGACAAACCCATTGTGGTGGATGTAAAAGATGGGTTATTGGTTTTTACAAACTAATAACCCGTCGAAAGTCCAAAGTCGAAAGTCCAAAGTCGAAAGTCCAAAGTCGAAAGTCCAAAGTTGAAGGTCAAATGACTTTTGACTTTTGACATCAAAAAAGCGACCCTTAGGTCGCTTTTTTGATTATTCGGGCTACGCGTTTTTACATCTCACAGCTTCTTCCCGAATCAATGCCCAATTGCTTGATGCGAGCATTTAGCTCGTGCATTTGAAGCAACTCTTCTACGCTCTTATGCATGCGGTAGCACCAGAAGTGATGTGGATCTGATGGAATGTTGATACGCTCTTCTGCTGCATTGGCACGGCGTTGGTTGCCATCTATTGACATCCAATCTTGGAAAGGCAAAATAACCAACATTGCAGGCGAGTGTAGGTGACGTGCTACAATTTTTTCGCAAATCCATGGTTCGCAGTCTGCTTTTGCTTCGCCCCATTCGCCTAATATGTAGTTGTAGTAGCGTTGAATCAATGATTTATCTTCTTGCCACCAACCACGAATAGGAGCCATATCGTGTGTAGAAGTAGTGCATACCGAAAGGTAAGGAACGTTGCCCATATTGACAAATTCTTGTGTAGGGTCTTTGGGCATACGGTCTATTTCCAGACTTAACATGTATAGTTGACTCATTACGTGAGGTACACAATCGGGAATCATGCCCAAGTCTTCTGCACAAACCAACATATTGGTAGCACGCAACAAAGCGGGCAATTTTTTCATGGCTTGTTCTTTCCAGAATTCGTTGTGACGATGGTAGTAGAAATGATTGTACAAGTTATTGATGGCTTCTTTTACGCCCCAATCCAAATCGCGATACGAGCACGTTTCTTGCAAGGTAATACGTGGATGGAAATGGCCGGGTTTCTTTTTGTCTTCAATAAACAATACCTCGCCGTGTAAAGCCAATAGTTCATTGTAAATAGGACCGTCAATGTCTAACAACTCTGGATGTTCTTTGGCAAAAGCTTCAATCTTACGTTGGGTATTGAAATCTTCCTTGAAAGCATAGGTGTCTGAAGATACCAGATCCAAGAAATTATTTTTGATTTTTCCTGCTAAATCGCCAAATTTTTCGTTTACAACATGTTCACGAATATAGGGGCGAACCATACGGTCATAATCAAACCAAACGCCAAAGTTGTTGCGCATTTCGTCCGGATGCATGGGGAGTGCAGGATCAAAGTAGCCTAATAGCCCTTGTACATCGCCCGAAGACATGCGCCATATACGGAAGAAACCTAACACGTGGTCGATGCGATATACTTGGAAATAGGTAGCCATTTTTTGGAAACGTTTTTTCCACCAAGCATAGCCATCACGTTCCATGGCTTCCCAATTGTAGGTGGGGAATCCCCAGTTTTGTCCGGTTTTAGAGAAAGGATCGGGTGGTGCACCGGCTTGACTATCCAAATTGAATAATTCGGGTTCCATCCACGCCTCTACGCTTTCCGGACTGATGCCAATAGGAATGTCACCTTTTAGTACCACTCCATTTGCCTTAGCATATTTCACCGCATTCAATAGTTGAATGTGGGCATTGTATTGCAAATAAATGTGTAAATTGGCTTCGAATTGGCTATCTTCGTTGGTAAACAACTCCATAATTTGTTGTTCGTTGTAGATGGCATATTTGCCCCAATTATGGAAATTGCAATTGCTATTAGCATCGCGCAAGTAGCAGAAAGCAGCGTACGGATATAACCACTGAGCATTTTCTTTGACAAATTTTTTGTAGGCTGCCGATGCCATTACTTTTTTACCTTCTTGCTTGAAGATCAATCTAAAATACTCCCATTTTGCAGCTCCTACTTCTTGGTACATGACGGTGGGCGATGCATTAAATTGCTTTTGTAGATTGTAGAAGTATTCCATTTTTTGAGCATCTTTTAAAATGCCCATTTCAAAAATGTTCAAGTAAATGGGATGTAATCCCATTACTGTAATACTGCTATATGGATAGGAGTCGGCATTGGTACGGAAACGGGTGGTGTCGGTAATAGGCAAGGTTTGAATGATTTTTTGACCGGTTTCTTTTGCCCAATCTGACATCAAGCGTAAATCAGAAAACTCTCCGATACCAAAACTATTATTGGTACGCAAGGAAAATACAGGTATCGCCACACCTGTGCATTTCCATGGTGCAATACCATATCTAAATACCTCGTCATTACGATTATAGGTCATGCTACCTGTAATGGCAGCTGTATCAAGCGTGCGGTTTTCGCCTTCTTCCCACGATACAACCATTTTTTTCTTGCTGTCGTAAATAACGTATTTGTAGTCGATAACACCGTTTAAATCAGTGGCATCAATGTAGCCTTGCCATAAAGGGAAAGCAGCGTCCGATAGCACAAACGCTTTTTTGGTATCCCAGTTTCCCAAAGCATCGCAACTACCTAATATAGCCAATTGATAACCGGCAGCAATGCGTGGCGCAGAAAGTGTAAACCGAATGGTGGTGGGCAACTCAATGCTATCTGCCTTTTTGGATTTGCTACTGCGTGCAATTAACCCCTCTGTAAAGGCCGCCGAATAAAAGGTTTTATCAACACCATTGCTACGCCAAGTATCATCTAAGTAACAAGCATTCGCATTAGCAGAAACAATAGCAGTACGATCCGGCATGTATTCTTCGGTGTATGTCTTGGTATTTTCGTCAAATACAAGGTATTTGTACGTAAAAGACTGTGCCTTTTTTACTGTCAACACCAATTTCCACTCTCCATTGCCTATGTATTCCATAGGAATGGCTTTGGTAGTAACATTTTTCCCTAATTCAGGAACGGATCCGCACACAAATAGGCGTTGTCCCCAATTTGTGTGATAATTGATACTAAAAATAATCGTCATGTCTGGGTATTTATTAATGTAGTTTTCTGCTAACGAATTTAGCAAAATAATAATACGAACCTACTGAAAAGCGCAACAAAATAACATTTTTTATCCGCAAACGATACAAAAATACAGGAGATTAAAATTCTTTATTATTTCTGTGCTATTCTGCGTTCTTAACATTCAGATCCTCTTGCAGCGTCCATTTCTTTTTGCGGTAAAAAAGGCCGTCGTACGAAAAATCGGGACCGTAGTAGGCTTTAATACCTTTCATAGAGGGTTCTTCGGGCGATAGATGATCGAATATAAAACCTTCTTGCATGGCATCATAGTGCAGTAGCATTTGTACACGGCTGCTGTATTCAAAAACCACCCGATAGGGTTGCTGCTTACCAATGTCAAATATTTTTTCGCCCCAATAAGGTTTGTTTTTTTCGTAACGCAATACCTCTATGAGTTTGACACGTGTGGTAGGACAATAGGTAGAGTAACCCAATAGCAGGTAGCGATTTTTTTGCTTGATACTGCGATAGTACAAAGCACCGTACCAATTTTTGCTTGTGTAGCGTTTTTTTTCGTTGGGAAGTTGTGCCTTTTGGGTTGAAAAAGCATGTAGTAAAGGGGCTTTATGACGTTGCGATTTAATCAATAAGGCATTGCATCCATAGCTACCATCTTGCGAGGCATAGTTCCAAGAAATAATACGGAGCGTACTATCTGCATCGTATACACTTCCTGTATATGGAATGGAGTCGATGGGGGCTTTCATGGCATTATTGGCACGAAGATAATCCATCAAAGCGGCTTTGGTTTGCTCATTTAACGCATGTTTTAGGCTATCGCAGGTAGATTGTTGCAGCTGCTCCATCAATGGGACCATTGTTTGCTGTTTGCTCCAAACAGGCAACAGAAGACACCAAGACAGTAGTACAATGAAAGCGTATTTTTTCATCGAGGATAGATTTTATGCAATAAGTCGATACGACCTATTTGTTTTAAGCAACGTATAATAGCCGCCTTGTATTCGTTTTTGTACCAAAAGAAAAAGTTGCGTTGTGCGGTTTTTTGTTCCGATGTTTTGGCAGTTGTTACTTTCTGTTGGGTATAGGGATTCCATCCGGTATAGTACATTTCTGTAGCCAACGTCATGGGTGTCGGTGTAAAATCTTGTACCTGTTCCAACTGAAATTGCATGCGTTTGGTGGCAACAGCAAGGCTTGCCATGTGTTCTATAGTACAACCGGGGTGGCTGGATATGAAATAGGGGATAAGCTGCTGTTTTAAACCGGCTTGTTGGTTATAGCGCCTAAATTTCTTTTCGAAATCGATAAAATGCTCAAAGGAGGGCTTACGCATAAGATACAATACCTCTGGAGCTGTATGCTCCGGTGCTACTTTTAATCGACCGGAAACATGATGTGCTACCACTTCTTGTAGGTAGGCATCGGTGGCTAAATCGTATCGGATACCGCTACCAATGGTGGCCTTTTTGATGTATGGCAAAGTCCGAACCTTTCGGTAAAGCTCAATAAGAGGAGCATGGTTGGTATCCAAATTCTTGCAAATAGCAGGATGCAAACAAGTAGGTCTTTTGCATTGCATACACAGCTGTTTGTCTTTTCCTGCCAAACGATACATGTTGGCAGAGGGACCACCTAAATCGCTTAAATAGCCTTTAAACGTATCATCTTGGCTGATTCGTTCGATTTCTCGTAAAATAGACGCTTGCGAACGAGAGGTAATAAACTTGCCTTGATGAGCAGATATAGTACAAAAAGCGCAACCCCCAAAACAGCCTCTGTGCATGGTAACCGAATGCTTAATCATTTCGTAAGCAGGTATGGTTTTACCTTTGTATCTGGGATGCGGTTTGCGTGTATAGGGCAAATCATATACGGCATCCAATTCCTCCGTTGTCATCAGTGGATAGGGTGGGTTGATAATAACTTTTTGTGCTCCTACCACTTGTCCTATGCGAAGAGAGGAAGCATATCGATTTGATTCTTCTTCAAATAGCTTGAAATTGGCGGCTTGGCATTTTTTAGATTGCAGGCATTGTTGGTGGGATGCCAATTCAATATCGACCGCTGTATCTAACGAAGAAGTTAGATAAGCAATTTGTGGTATTTGTCGGATCTGTTGGGGAGTTGCTGCTTGCGAAAAAGCCGCTGCTAAATCGACCATGGCTCTTTCTGCCATGCCATACACCAAATAATCGGCCTTGCTATCCACCAATATGCTGGGTTTTAACTCATCGTCCCAATAATCGTAGTGGGTTAATCGACGAAGCGACGCTTCTATACCACCAATAACTATTGGCACATCGGGGTAGAGTTGCTTAAGTATATTGCAATAAACCACAGTTGCTCTGTCTGGACGATAACCTGCTTTTCCTTCCGGTGTGTAAGCATCATTAGAACGTAGTCGTTTGCCGGCAGTGTAATGATTGACCATCGAATCCATGGCACCTGCTGTAACGGCAAAAAACAGGTTAGGACGTCCTAATTTTTTAAAATCGCGCAAATCGTCGCGCCAATTGGGTTGTGGTACAACGGCTACTTTCCAACCTTTGCTTTCTAATACTCTACTTATCATAGCAGTGCCAAAGGAAGGATGATCGACATACGCATCGCCCGAAAAAAGAATCAACTCGATGCTGTCCCAACCCAAAGCAGCTACCTCTTTGGCAGATGTAGGCAAAAAGGCGTTATTTTTTTGGTGCGGCAAGCAAGGTTTCATAACGTTTGGGCACTGCAAAAAGTTGAAGGGCTTCTTTTATTACATTATCCGTTTGGATGATATGGAACATTTCCCCCCATTGATAGTAGTAAATTTTAGAAATTTCGGCAGTTAGGTATTGCATTACCTGTGTTTGAATGCTGTCCAAAGCCGCTTCATTATTAACGTTCAAATTAGTTTGTAAACTGTCTAACAATGTTTTGTTGGGTTCATAGCATTCTTCGATTTTTGCCATTTCGATGAGTTTTTCCAAAATCTCTTGCGAATACGAATGGAATTTAAATGAGCTGCTCAATACGTATTGCTTAAAATCTTGAAAGGTAGTATCCGGCAATGCAAAAGTTTCTAATGGTCCCGGATTGGGATGTTTTTTGGTATAATCGATGGCATAATCGCTAATTTTAAAATCTTCGAGCAGATGATACATAACACCACGTACCGAATCGTTTTTACTGGTGATGTCGGGGCTAATGCCGCGTCCGTCTCGTACAATTCTGCCAACACTTGTTTTAAATTCGTTGGTCAAACTGTCAGGGATGTAATCCGGTTTTTCGTTGGAGTTGGGAGTGTAGTTGATGGCTTGTATACACCTGCCACTTGGAATGTAATACTTAGCGATGGTGACTTTAAGTTGACCATCGTAAGCGACAGGGTAGGTAGATTGCACTAATCCTTTTCCGTAGGTGCGTTCTCCAATAATTACGGCTCTGTCCATGTCTTGAAGAGCACCCGATACAATTTCGGAGGCAGAGGCACTGTTCTCATTTACCAATACCACAAGGGGCAATTGAGGGACAATGGGCTGTTTGGTGGTTTTGTATACGTGCAACACCTCACTATTTTTACCCTTAGTGGTAACAATGGTTTGATTTTTGGGCACAAAAAAATTACAAATATCAACAGCATCGTTTAGGTAACCGCCCGGGTTATTGCGCAAGTCTAATACCAATTTTTGCATTCCTTTTCCCCGTAAATCGGTAAGTGCTTGCTTTACCTCTTCGGCACAATTTTGGGTAAAATTATTGAGGTAAATATAGCCAACACTGTCGTTTAGCATGCCATAGTAGCGAATGGGGTTAATGTATATATGCTCCCTTGTAATGGTTACTGTTTGAGGAGCCGATAAGGTGTCAGTTTGGTAGGTTAGCTGTACCGTAGTACCGGGAGTACCTCTTAATAGTTCGCTCGCCTTGGATGTAGAGGCATCAATAAGCGATGTGTCGTCTACTTTGGTGAGCACATAGCCTACCTTTAAGCCTACTTTATCAGCAGGCATATCTTTGTACACTTCGTTGATACAAATGTATTTACCACGTTTAGAGATGATTGTTCCGATACCGGCATATTCACCTTTCGTCATGAGGTTAAAATTTTCTTCGTCATCGGTCGATATGTATACGGTATAAGGATCCAAAGCTTTGAGCATGCCATTGATGCCTTTTTGCATAATGTCGGTTACCGGAATGGAGTCTACGTAGTGTATGTTTAATTGTTTAAATACAGAGTTGAAAATGGAGAGATTCTCTGCCACCGAAAAATAATGATTGTCTGTTTTTTCCTTCTTGTTTCCGTACAATGCAATGCTGGCAAGTAGGATAAATGTGGTTATGATGAGTTTTTTCATATTGCATTTCAATCTCACAATGTATGGCGTAAAGTTAATTAAAATACCTTATATAATGACGAAATGAGTGGCGTAATTAGTAAATTATAACTATTAAAAAAAAAGAGAACAACCGAAGTTGTTCTCTTTTGCTCTCCCTCTTGGACTTGAACCAAGGACCCTCTGATTAACAGTCAGATGCTCTAACCGACTGAGCTAAGGAAGAGTGTTTCTCTGTTAAAGCGATGCAAAGATAAGGCGATAATTTGATTTACGCAAATTTTTTGAGTAAAAATTATGCTTTTTCTTCAGTTTTTTCTTCGCCTTCTGAAACCTCTTTTTCAGTAAAATTGGTTAATCCATTCTTTAACAATAGATTATACCATTGAATCAATTTCTTAATATCGCTATTGTGTACACGCTCGCGATCAAAAGTGGGTAGTACTTGTCCCAAGTAATTGCGCAATTCTTCGGCAGAAGCTTTTTTAACATCGATATCTATAGGATTTTTACCTTCTTTTTGTTGTATTGCTGCAAATACTTCGCTCAATGCTACTTCTTCCTCTTCGGTATACATGGCAATATCAGAAAGGGCATTGATTTGTTCGTTGCCATATACAGGACCACGTTTCCCATCTACCAACGATTCTACGATAAGCATACGTTTATTGCCTGAAATCAATTTGAATAATCCGGGTTTGCCCGAAATAGCTAAAATTTTTGTTAACATATTCTTTAGTTTTGGTGAATCGACTAATCGGTCAATCGGTTAATCGATGATTGTTTTTGAATGATTAATTTGTTCGTTTCGCTTTACTATTTGTTGCTTGCAGCACGAAGTGCTTTAAGATTTAATTTTACGATTTCTTCGCCTTTACGTGCAAAGATGCTGCGTATGGCATCTTCGATGTATTGTTCGGGCAAACCTAAATAGGGCAAAGCTGCTCCTAATAGCACAATATTAGAAGTGCGAAGCGAACCTGCTTCTTTTGCCAATGCTTCTACATCAATCAAAACATGATTCTTTACCTTTTTTATTTCGTTGATAACATCTGCCTCTTGTGGATAGTTAGGAATGTTTTTAAAGCTGATGCTGCTGGTTACAATCCAACCATTTTCCGATAAATAGGGCAAGTAGCGTAAAGCTTCCATGGGTTCTAACGAAAGAATTAGATCTGCACTTTTAAGTGGAATCAAATCCGAGTTAATGGGTTGGTCAGAAATACGTAAGTTAGATTGAACATCACCACCACGTTGGCTCATGCCGTGTACTTCGGCTTGTTTCATGTATAGGTTATTGCTCAATGCGGCCTCGCCAATGACAGCAGCAATCGACAAGATACCTTGTCCGCCTACACCCGATAATATAATGTCTGTTTTCATTGTAACGTTTAGTTGTTTAGATGTTTAGTTGTAAATAGTCGTCTAAACGTCTAAACGTCTAAACGACTAAACAAGGATATCTGATTATTTCTTTTTACGTTTAAGGGTTTGTAAGCATTCTCTGCGAGGAATGATAACCGACACGCCATTGTATTCAATTTCTTCGCGAATGATGCGGGTCATTTCTTCGAAATTCTTTTTCAGAGGAACAAATACACGTACGTGCTCTTTGGGGACACCCAATCCCAAACAGATAGATTCAATTTTGCCTGTTCCAGCAGAATCTTGACCACCAGTCATAGCTGTTGTTTCGTTGTCCGAAATAACCACGGTAATATTGCTATTTTCGTTTACAGCATCCAATAAACCGGTCATGCCCGAGTGCGTAAAGGTAGAATCGCCAATTACCGCCACAGAAGGGAATAGACCACCATCAGCGGCTCCCTTAGCCATGGTAATAGAAGCACCCATGTCTAAGCACGAATCAATGGCTCCAAATGGGGGTAGAGCACCTAATGTATAGCAACCAATGTCGCCAAATACACGTTTGTTGGGGTATTCGTTGAGTACTGCATTCAATGCTTCGTACATATCGCGGTGACCACAACCTTGGCACAATGCAGGAGGACGCATTTTTACTACTTCTGGAATCGGAGTTTCGATGGGTTGTTTTACACCCAAAGCAATGCCTACCAAGTCGGGAGTTAATTCTCCTTGACGAGGAAGGGTACCATCCAATCTGCCGTTAATAGTTAATGCTTTTGAAGTATAACCTTTTAGTAATTCTTCGATGATAGGATAGCCTTCTTCTAATACCAACACTTTGTCGCAGGTAGCCAATAGGTTTTCGGTAGCTTTGCGAGGTAGGGGATATTGACCAATTTTTAATACAGGATAAGGACAACCATTGGGGAAATTTTCCATCAAATAATTGTAACCAATACCGCATGCCAAAATACCAATGCTGTGATCGGCGGCATCCTCAAAACGGTTGTATTCAGATTCCGAAGAACTTTGTTCATATACAGCTTGCGAATCAAGCAAGTTTGCATAGCGTTTCTTTGCATTCGCGGGTAATAATATGAATTGACGATCAATTTTAGGTGCACTCATTTCGTTTTGTGCTTTGGGTGCGCGACGCACAACGCCAGCACGCGAGTGTGCCAAACGGGTGGTAATGCGAAGCATCACAGGACGTCCTAATTTTTCGGAAAGTTCCAAACCGTTGTAAGCCATATCATAGGCTTCTTGTTGGTTGGATGGTTCTAACACAGGTATCAAGGCAAATTTGCCATAATAACGAGAATCTTGTTCGTTTTGCGAAGAGTGCATCGAAGGGTCATCAGCCGATAAAACCAACACACCACCATTAACACCTGTAATAGCTGCATTCATAAAGGGATCGGCAGCAACATTCAATCCTACGTGTTTCATACAAACCAAAGCACGCTTGCCAACAAAAGACATACCCATAGCCGCTTCCATGGCTGTTTTTTCGTTGCTTGACCAACGGCAATGAATGCCTTGTTCTTTGGCTTCGGGCGATGCTTGGATGTATTCTGTTATTTCTGTTGAGGGTGTACCCGGATAGGCATACACACCCGATAAGCCACCGTCCAATGCTCCTTGTGCAATGGCTTCGTCTGCTAATAACAATAATTTTCTCATATCGTATTTCTATTAGTTATCAAAAAGGATCGACCGATGAGGGTTGAATGGGCATCGGTTCGTTGTATTTGTTGCCAAATTCTTGGTAAGAAGAAGTGTCTGCCTGATAGCTTCCATAACGACGTTCGGTCAAATTAGAGAATTTAATCAACTCTTTGGTAAATTGTAAACGAACATCGCCTACAGCACCACTACAGTGTTTTGCAATAATAATTTCTGCCACTCCTTCGTTGGAATTACCTTCTGCATCCTGCAATATTTTATAGTATTCGGGACGGTGAATAAATACCACCATGTCGGCATCTTGTTCGATAGCACCCGATTCACGCAAGTCGGATAGTTGAGGGCGTTTTTCTTCGCGCGATTCAACACCACGGTTCAACTGTGATAGGGCAATAACCGGAATGTCCAATTCTTTTGCCAATCCTTTAAGCGAACGTGATATAATACTAACTTCTTGCTCACGGCTACCATAGCTCATGCCACTGGCATTCATTAGCTGTAGGTAGTCAATGATGATACATTGTATATCGTGTTCCGATTTTAAACGACGTGCTTTGGTCGTTAGCTCCGATACCGATATGTTGGCAGTATCGTCAATAAAAATGGGAGCACTGTTAAGGCAATCGGTTTTGGCGTACAAATCTTGCCATTCGTTGGGGGTAAGTCGTCCGGTTTTGATTTTTTCGCCTTCTATTTCGGAAGCATTGATTACCAAACGATTTACCAACTCCAAATTGGACATTTCTAATGAGAAAATGGCTACCGGATAACCGTAGTCGATGGCCATGTTCTTTGCCATGGATAGCACGAAAGCGGTTTTACCCATAGCAGGACGTGCAGCAATGATATTGAGAGTGGCAGGCTGCCATCCATTTGTTTTTTCGTCTAATTTGGTAAAACCAGTTCTCAAACCAGTGTAACCGCCTTCTTGTTGAGCTGCATTGTTGATGCGAGAAATTACATCGGCTACTACATCACCTACTTTGGTTACTTCTTTTTTTACGCGACGTTGGTTGATTTCAAATATCTGACCTTCGGCATATTCCAACAGGTTTTTGATGTCTGTTTCTTCGCCAAAGGCTTGTTCTTCGATGTTAGAGGAGATGCGAATTAAATCGCGCGCCAAAAATTTATTGTAGATAATTTCGGCATATTCTTCGATATTAACTGCCGATGTGCCAATTTCTGAGAGCTCGGATAGGGTAGCAAAACCGCCTACGGCTTCCAACCGATTGCCCACCTTTAATTTTTCGGATACCGTCAAAATATCAATGGGTTGTCCTGCTAAAGACAACTCACTCATAGCCTGGTAAATGTACTGATGATTTTTGTGGTAGAAACTTTCTGCCGATAGCAACTCGCATACGTTGCTGTATGCATCTTTGTAGGTTAACAATGCACCTAACAAAGCCTTTTCAACCTCCAATGCTTGTGGTGGTAGCTTTCCTATCTCCTTGCTGGCACGTTCTATAGAGCCATTGGCATCTTTCTTTTTGTATTTCTTATTTGTTTCGATTGCCATAACTTATAATGAGCACCAAAGATACAAAAAAAAGTCGAAGGTCAAAAGTCAAAAGTCAAAAGTTGCGAGTAAGCGAGAGCAGTAGGGACGCACGGCTCGTGCGTCCGTGCCGCCTGACTTATGAGCGAAGCGAATAAAGTCGCAAGTCAAAGGTCGATTCACCGATTAGTCGATTCGTCAATAAAAAACTGCCTCACCGCCTCACCGCATCACCAAATCACCGAATCTCCGATATTACGGCAACTGCATCACAAACTGCGCTTCGCAATCGGGGTAGGTTGCAAGGGTAGGTTTTTCTTGAAAGATGCCAAACACAGACGAGCCTGAACCTGACATGCTGGCATAAAGGGCACCTGCATCGTAAAGGCGTTGTTTAACATCGGCAATAAGGGGGTATTGAGCAAATACACTTTCTTCAAACTGGTTTATCAGCACATTTTTCCATGCCGTTATAGGAGTGCTACTCAAATTTTGCAAAGAAAACAGGGAGTTTCGTGGTGTTACCATACGATAAGCATCTGCTGTAGAAACAAATACATTGGGTTTTATCAAGACCAAGTAGTATCCTTTTAACGATAATTCTATGGGCGAGAAATCGGTTCCGATACCTGTGGCCATCATAGGGGTGTTGTAAATAAAAAATGCACAATCTGCTCCTAATTTGGCAGCATATACAGCCAACTGCTCGTTGCTTAAATCCAACTGGAATAAATCGTTTAATTGTAGTAAGGTATGCGATGCGTCCGACGAGCCACCGCCCAAACCAGCACCAAAAGGAACGTGTTTGGTAAGGGTAATGCTAACAGGGGGTAAGTTAAAATCATGTTGTAGTAAACGATAAGCTTTAACCACTAAGTTTTTTTCCATATCCTCGCCCACAAGGATACCTTCTTCGTGCAATTGCAACGTATTAGATGGCTCAATGATCACTTCATCTGCCAACGGAATGGGATAAAAAATAGTCTCGATATTGTGATACCCATCTGCACGTTTACTTACAATGTGCAATCCTAAGTTTATTTTACAGTTTGCTAACATAATGGTCTAAAGTCCAAAGTCCAAAGTTGCGAGTAAGCGAGAGTAATGATAAGCTTGCTTAATCATTGCCGAGCGTGAGCAACTTCATGAGGGCGAAGCCCGAATAAAGTCAGTGCAAAGCGAGCTTAGACGCAATGCTACATAACACAATAAAACCAATGCCGTACCCCGAAATGGCTATGTACCAGCAATTTTCATGTATAAAAAGAGTTCCAAAAAATCCCAATAAACAAAGCAAACCACAAATCAAAGAAGTGATTTTTATGCGTTTATGCAGGCTATTTAGCTACCGATACAAAATATAGCAGCCCAGTAAAAATTCCAACCAACGAAACCCTTTTTATCATGTTATATCAACTAAGTTTTATCGATTAGTCGATTGGTCGGTTCGTCAATTCGTCATCGCGAAGCGATAATAAAACGACATTCTCTACGTGATGGGTATGTGGGAACATATCAACGGGTTGTACGGCTTCTACCTTGTAATGAGCATCCAACAAGGCTAAATCGCGTGCTTGGGTAGCAGGGTTACAGCTAACGTACACTATTTTTTTGGGGGCAGCATTCAAAATTACATTGATAACATCTTCGTGCATACCGGCATGAGGAGGGTCTGTAATTATCACATCGGGTTTACCATGCTCAGCAATGAAATCATTGGTTAGGATGTTTTTCATATCGCCAGCATAGAAAAGCAGGTTGTCTAATCCATTCAACTCTGCATTTACTTTAGCATCTTCGATTGCTTCTGGAACATACTCAATACCAATCACTTGGCGCGCTTTTTTAGCCACAAAGTTGGCAATGGTACCCGTGCCAGTATATAGGTCGTACACCAATTCGTTGCCTGTTAATCCTGCGAAGTTGCGTGCTACGCTATATAATTCGTATGCCTGATGCGTATTGGTTTGATAGAACGATTTAGGACCTACTTTAAAACGTAAGTCTTCCATGGTTTCGATGATATGGTCGTTGCCCTTGTACACCATTACTTCTTGGTCGCCAATGGTGTCGTTGCATTTTTGGTTTAAAATATACAACAGCGAGGTAATTTGCGGAAAGTTGGTGGCAATGTGGTTTAAAACGCCTTCCCAAACAGATTCGTCTTTTTCGGCGAATACGACAATAACCATTAACTGGTTTGTAGTCATTGCATTACGTACAATCAAAGTACGCATCATACCTTGCTGTGCTCGCAAATCGTAGTACGAAATACCATTTTCCTGACAATAGGCGTGTATGCTGTTTCTAATTTGATTGGTAATATCGTCCTGCAAATGACATTTGTCAATGTGTAAAACCTTATCGAAACAACCGGGTATATGAAAACCAACTGCATTACGGGGTGCCGTAAGATCGACCGTTTTTAATGCTTCGTAAGTTAACCACGCCTTATTAGAGAAGGTAAATTCTAACTTATTACGATAACCTTCCGTTTCTTTCGATCCCAAAATGGGTTGAATAGCAGGTAATTCTATTTTACCAATACGGGTTAAGTTATCTTCTACTTGTTGTTGTTTGTATTTAAGTTGTTCGCTGTAGGGTAGGTGTTGCCATTTACAGCCTCCACAGGTTCCAAACTGCGAACAAATAGGCTGGCAGCGTACCTCCGAATATTTTTTGTAAGCAATTACCTTACCTTCGGCATAACTTTTTTTCTTTTTGCAAAGCTGAATATCCACAATATCTCCAGGCACAGCAAAAGGAACAAAAACAACCATATCGTTGTAGCGAGCCAAAGCTTTACCCTCGGCTGCCACATCGGTAATAAGAATATCCTCTAATATAGGAAGTGGTTTTTTACGAGACATTTATTTAAATGAGAATTGATAAAGGAGAAAGGAGAGTGAAAACAACTATTTCTCATTTCTCCTTTCTCAACTATCCGTTATACTAAGTAGCTTGAGCTAATCGATTTGTTCGTATTGACGTTAATAATGGTATTGGCAATCAAATCGGCAACGCTTAACACTTTGATCTTTTCGCTTTCTTTTTTCAAAGGAATGGAATCGGTAAAGTAAATAGCGGTTAGTTTCGATTTTTCAATACGTTCGGTAGCAGGGTCAGAAAGTACACCGTGCGATGCAAATGCACGTACCGATAATGCACCATTTTCAATCATCAAGTCGGCTGCTTTGGTAATGGTACCTGCGGTATCTACCATATCGTCCAAGATAATTACATTTTTGCCTTGTACGTCGCCGATAATCTTCATAGACTCCACCACATTGGCTTTTGCACGTTGTTTGTGACAAAGCACCAAATCAACGCCCAAATATTTGGCATACGAGCTGGCACGTTTTGAACCACCTACGTCGGGCGATGCAATTACCAAATTTTCCAAATTCATCGATTGGATGTAGGGCAAGAAAATAGACGATGCCAACAAATGGTCTACCGGACAGTCAAAGAATCCTTGAATTTGATCAGCATGTAAATCCAATGTAATAACACGGTCAATACCGGCTGTACTCAATAAATCGGCAATCAATTTTGCACCGATCGATACACGTGGTTTGTCTTTGCGGTCTTGACGCGCCCATCCAAAATAAGGAATTACGGGAATAACCTTGCGCGCAGAAGCACGTTTAGCGGCATCAATCATCAATAACAATTCCAAAAGGTTGTCAGAGTTAGGGAATGTAGACTGAACCAAGTATACTTCACAACCACGGATAGATTCTTCGTACGATACTACAAATTCGCCATCTGCAAAGTATTGAATATTCATATTGCCCAAGGGACAACCCAATTTTTCGCATACTTTTTCGGCCATGTATCTCGATTTGGTACCCGAAAATACTTTAAAAGGAGCAGGTGTATTCATGTTGATTTGGATTTTTTATTAGTAAGCAAATAGGGGATAGTTTTTCATAGTGTCATTAACACGAGCACGAACTTGTGCAATTACTTCTTCGTTTTCTGCATTGGATAGTACTTGTTCGATCATTTCGGCAATTTCGACCATCAAATCTTCTTTGGCACCACGTGTGGTAATGGCAGGAGTGCCCAAACGAATACCCGATGTTTGAAAAGCAGAACGAGAATCGAATGGCACCATGTTTTTGTTACAAGTAATATCGGCAGCTACCAAGGCTTTTTCGGCTACTTTACCGGTCAGGTTGGGGTATTTGGTACGAAGGTCTACCAACATAGAGTGGTTATCAGTACCGTCTGATACAATTTTAAAGCCGCGTTTAATCAATTCTTCTGCCAATTTTGCTGCATTCTTTTTAACTTGCAATTGGTATTCTTTGTATTCAGGTTGCAAGCATTCGCCAAAAGCGACAGCCTTAGCAGCAATCACGTGTTCCAACGGTCCACCTTGAATACCGGGGAATACAGCCGAGTCCAAACATGCAGACATCATTTTTACTTCGCCTTTAGGAGTTTTTACGCCTTTAGGGTTAGGGAAGTCTTGACCCATCATGATAACGCCACCACGAGGTCCACGTAAGGTTTTGTGGGTAGTCGATGTTACAATGTGCGCATATTTTAATGGGTTATCCAACAAACCGGCAGCAATAAGGCCTGCAGGGTGAGCCATATCGACCATCAAAAGAGCTCCTACTTTGTCGGCAATTTCGCGCATGCGTTTGTAGTCCCATTCGCGCGAGTAGGCAGAACCACCACCAATAATCAATTTAGGTTGTTCGCGCAAGGCAACTTCTTCCATTTGATCATAATCAACACGACCGGTAGCTTCGTTTAGGTTGTATTCACATGGCGTATAAATGATACCTGATGAATTTACCAACGATCCGTGAGAAAGGTGACCTCCGTGCGCCAAATTCAATCCCATAAATTTATCACCGGGATTTAATACTGCCAAAAATACAGCTGCGTTGGCTTGGGCACCAGAGTGGGGTTGTACGTTAGCCCAGCATGCTCCAAAAATTTCTTTAAGGCGGTCAATGGCCAATTGTTCGCTTTCGTCAACTACTTCGCAACCACCATAGTAGCGTTTGCCGGGATAACCTTCGGCATACTTGTTGGTTAGGCAAGAGCCCATGGCCTCCATTACTTGGTCGCTTACAAAGTTTTCAGACGCAATAAGTTCAATTTTGTTTTTCTGTCTGTTTGTTTCAAGACCAATAGCCTCAAAAACTTCCTTATCCGCCTCTTTTAAAAAGGTGTAGTCTCTCATATTTTTTCCTCCTGAGCTCTTTACAAATTCTACTTTTTATATTATAA
>JAFVZF010000026.1 GCA_017508305.1 Paludibacteraceae bacterium
CACTCATTTCTTCGTCTGCATTGGCACACCATGCAATGTTTTCGGTAAGCCATGCACTACCCATGGCATGCGAGTTTTTAATGGGTAGCCCTTCGGGGTGGTAGACGATGTACTTAGTGTTGAGCATGTTGATGACAGGAGTACTGCAGAGTAAACTATCTGCATCCTGTAAGGTAGTAACTCGTTGTAGACCTTGCTTGAAAGAAGCAATTTCGTGTGCCAAGTGGACATCAATAAGTTCTTGATAGCGACGCAATTTGACCGCACTATAGCCCCCAATGGTTTTGTAAAAATAGGCGGGCTGAGCGCTGTTAAAGACATCGACGGTAAGGTTGAGTGTCCTAAAATGCGGGTCGCTATCGGAGAGAATATAGCTATCGGCAGCAGATGGTTGGAATGGATGCTCCGCCTTTTCTTTGGCTACAAAATGCGATGCGTTAAGGTATCGATGCGCAATAGGCAACATGTCGACCGCCACCAGCGCACATAAAATCAGCGACATAATGGTAGTCGATACGTATTTTTTGCTGTATAGCCACAAAATGACAAAAGTAAGTGCGATAAAGGCAAACGATCGCCATGCATCATTGCTGAGCATTGTAGCCCTGTCAAGAGGCAACGTTTCTTGTAAAAAGGCATAATCGCCCGTAAATTGTCCATCAATAGGTGCGGTAAAGTTGCCTGCAAGCGACGGGAATAGAGCCAATAGCAAACAGATACCTCCGGTAATGCCGGCAGAGATGTAAAGTGCTTTGAAATGGTCTTGTGGCTGTTTGCACCATTGTTGGAGTGCAAGAAAAGCCATAATGCACATACACAAGCAAGAAATGGTAAGCGTCATGGATACCGTTCTAAACTTGCTGTACATGGGAATGTAATTGACAAAGAAACGAGATAAAGGTTCAAAATGGTATCCCCATGATAAGGCTATCCCCAATAAGGTAGCTGCCAATAGCCACCAGCGTTGCTTATGGGGAACAATCATAATGCCCAGTACAAACAAAAAGCAAACAATGGCTCCTGCATATACGGGTCCGGCTGTAAAGGGTTGGTCGCCCCAATAAAGCGGTAAAGTAAAACTTTGCATGGTCTTGGCTAATTTGTGCGAGCGCATGCCTGTTCGTTGTGCGATGGCCTTAGCCGTTTCGCTTTGCTCGTCCAAAATGCCGGATGAAGCTCCCCCCATGTAGTTGGGAATCATCAATGTCATGGTTTCGTTGATGCCATAGCTCCAATTGGTAATGTATTCAAAGGATAATCCTTCTTGTTTGCCCGAATCGTTCAGGGTCAGCCCGTTACTGTCGCCACGCATGGTTTCTTTTACGTATTCTGCTGTGGTAAGTAAGCGGGTGGCATTGAGTCCAACTGCTAAAAGAGCACCTGCAATCAACCATGCAAGTGTAATACACAACTTTTTGACTTGTTTTTCTTTAATAGCATAAAATAGTGCCGATATGCCAAAACAAATGACAATAAACAGGGTGTAGTAAATTATTTGTACATGGTTGGCATATAACCCCAGTCCCAAAAATAGAGCCAAAAGTGTGGCGCCTTGCCATGGCTTCTTTTTGAAAGCCAAGTAAATAGAGGCGATAATGGGCGCCATGTAGGCAATGGCAACTGCCTTTGTGTTATGCCCGGCTACAATGATAATCAGGTTGTACGAACCAAAGGCAAATGCGATAGCTCCTGCAATGGAAAGGTAGGGCGAAACGCCCATGGCGATGAGTAGAAAGTAGAACCCTGCTAAATATAAAAATACTCGATAGGTAGGACCCGGCAGCAGCCGTAGGCAATTGTCGATGTGTGCCACAATAGAATGAGGCTCGTGCATGCAAATCTGATAGGTAGGCATGCCACCAAACATGGATCCCGTCCATAGCGTTTGCTCTTCGTGTTGTTGATTATAATCGATGGCTTCTTTACTCATGCCCATAAAACCGGCTGTGTCGCCACCAAAAATAACTTTTCCTTGTAACGAAGGATATAGGTACGCAAAAGTAATGACTAAAAATGTGATGATCGCAATAAAGTGGGGTAAGTACTTTTTCATACAAAGATAGATTATAGTGGCAAAGGTAATATAAATTTCTACTTTATTTACTTTGCTGATTATGAAACTTGGCGGCAGTTTGGTAGAAAAAATGCTTTTTTATACATTCACCTTGTACAAGTTTTCTGCAATTTCAATTTTTTTATTACTTTTGTGCGATGAAACAAGAGTGATCGGGGTGTAGCGCAGTTGGTAGCGCGCTACGTTCGGGACGTAGAGGCCGCAAGTTCGAGTCTTGTCACCCCGACAAAAAAATGCAAATTTGCACTGATTTTCTTTTTGGTATTCAAAAAAAGAATTATCTTTGCACTCGCGTTAGCGGGATGTAGCTCAGCCCGGTTAGAGTACACGTCTGGGGGGCGTGTGGTCGCAGGTTCGAATCCTGTCATCCCGACAAAAAAGCTTGATAAGTTGCAACTTATCAAGCTTTTTTTGTTTTAGATTGGTGACTAAAACCATTTCTTTTTAACCATAAACAGCACAGCTAATAAAGTAAGTAGTAAACTGCCACCTACTGCGGCATAAAATCCCCAGTTAAATATGGTGGTACCCACTTCTAAATTCATGCCTAAGAAACTGGCTATCAATGTGGGCATCATCAATACCAACGAAATGGATGTCAGTCGTTTCATGACAATATTTAGGTTGTTGGAGATAACCGAAGCATACGCATCCATCATGCCACTAAGCACCTCGCTGTATACAATGGATTGTTCTAAAGCTTGTTTTGATTCAATTTCAACGTCTTCGACCAAGTCAGGATCGTAAATATCCTTTGCCCCGCGCATGTTTTTAAGACGGTGGGTCAGAATGTCATTGCCACGAAGTGATGTGGTAAAATACACAAGGCATTTTTCCAATCGAAGCAAGGTTTGCAACTCTTCGTTACGAACCGAGGTTTCCAACTGTTTTTCGGCAGCTTTGGTTTGTATGTTGATTTGTTTTAGGTATTTCAAAAACCAAATGCTCGAGGATAGCAACAAACGGAATACAAAGTTGATGTTGTCTGTAAATTGAATGTTTTTGCGTTTGGTATACTGAATAAAATCGGGAATCAAATCGGTTTTAAAGAAACAAACCGAAACAAAAACATCGTCTTTAAACATGATGCCTAATGGAACGGTTGTAAACGAGGTATTCTCGTCGTGCAACTTGCAGGGTATACGCATCAATATAAAACACCATCCATCTTCTACTTCGATACGAGGACGTTCGTCTACGTCTTCGATGTCATCGTAGAAGGCCTCAGGAACATGCAAGGTTTCTGTTAGGTATTTTTTGTCTTGAATAGTAGGCTTTACGACATTGACCCAGCAGTTGGGTTCCCATTTGTCGCATGGAACAAGTCCGGTACCGTTTTTTAAAAATGTTCTCATAGGTTACCTCCAATTGTTAATTAAAATGGAGATAGAACCGTCTCCATTTTATAAAATACTGTAATTTTCCGGATAATAATCGTCCATTATTTATCGTGTAGTTAGATTTACGGATGCAAAAGTAGTAAAAAAATGAGAATTGAAAAAGGAGAAAGGAGAAATATTGTATAAAAATACAGCTATTTCTCCTTTGCGTTGTGTAAGAATACCAATTATAGATACCTTATACCAATTCTTTAATCAGTGTTTCTTTGTCGCCGTAAAGCATGTCCATGGGAGCTATTTCTGGCAGTGTGTATGCTCCTGGGCGTTGTTTTACCACAGCACGTGCACAACTTACCAAGATTTGACTGGTAAGTGCAGGGTTGTTGATGGTCATGCTAAAAGCAAAACGTTGGCTTTGAGTAGTGCCAGATACACCTTTACGTTCAATTAGAACACCGTGACCCATGTCTTGTAGTTCATCTACACTAGCAACAGGAATAACGTGTGTTTCGTCGTGGCTGAAGTAAGAGTCCGATTTGATGGCAGCAGTTACTGCTTCGAGGCTTGCACCTTCTTCTAACTCAACGTAAACCATGCGGCGGTGAACACTGGTTCCTAAAGGAATGGTCATTGAAAGGGCATTTTTAACCCCTTCTTTGCTACGAGCAACCACCGAATGCCCCATGCTCATGCCGGGTCCAAAATTGGTGTAGGTCAAACCTTTGGGAGCCATGGCTTTAAGTAGGGTACGAATTACGGAGTCACTTCCCGGATCCCAACCTGCCGAAATGATAGCAGCGGCGTTGTTGGCCTGTGCAATGGGCTCCAATTGTTGGCGAAGTGCCCAAATGTCCGTGTGAATGTCAAAGCTGTCTACTGTACTAATGCCTTTTGCTAAAAGTGCAGCCGCAGTTTCTGGAACGCTTCGGCTGGGACTGCAAAGAATAGCTACATCGATCTTTCCCAATTGGTCGATGTTGTTAACTACTTTTATGTTGGTTAATTCGGCAGGAATATTATTGGCATCTCGACGTACAATGCCTGCTAATTCCATGTCAGGAGCAGCTTGTACCGCTTGTAAAGCAAATTTGCCAATATTTCCGTAACCGATAATTGCTACTTTAATCATAATTTTTCAAATTAAGATAAAGGAGAATTGAGAAAGGAGAAAGGAGAAATAACTCCTAACTCCTAACTCCTAACTCCTAATTATTTATTTAAATATTATTCTGGCTACGCCATCATGATTTTTGGCTGCGTTCGGCATAAATCAAGTAAACTTGATTCTGCTCTCACTTGCTCAAAAATTCGTGCATAGAAGCGGCAGCCTTGCGACCGTCGCCCATGGCTAAAATAACCGTAGCACCGCCACGAACAATATCACCACCGGCAAAAATCATTGGAATCGCACTTTGCAAATCGTCGTTTACTACGATAGTACCTTTGCGCGATACTTCTAATCCTTCGATGCTGTTAGGAATAAGTGGGTTAGGTGATACACCTACGCTCACGATAACGGTATCTACGTCAATTAGTTCGGTGGCACCTTCGATAGCAACGGGTTTGCGACGACCCGATGCATCAGGCTCGCCCAACTCCATTTTTTGCAACAACATTTGTTTTACACGACCTTTTTCGTCGCCGTAATACTCGATAGGATTGTGCAAGGTTCTGAATTCAACACCTTCTTCTTTAGCGTGTTTTACTTCTTCTACACGAGCAGGCATTTCTTCTTCGCTACGACGATACACAATCATTGCCAATTCGGCACCCAAACGTTTTGCGGTACGAACCGAGTCCATAGCGGTGTTACCACCACCAATAACGGCTACGCGTTTACCTTTTAATACAGGAGTGTCAAATTCGTCTTTGGCAGCGCTCATTAGGTTGACGCGTGTAAGGTATTCGTTAGACGACATAACACCAATTAGGTTTTCGCCTTTGATGTTCATAAAGTTAGGAAGACCAGCACCACTGGCTACAAATAAACCTTTAAAGCCTTCTGCTTTTAAATCGTCGAAGCTAATGGTTTTACCTACGATGCAGTCTTTTACGAAGGTAACGCCCATTTTTTCTAGGTTGTTGATTTCTACGTCAACAATTTTATTAGGCAAACGGAATTCGGGAATACCATATTTTAATACACCACCAATTTCGTGAAGTGCTTCGAATACAGTTACTTCGTAACCCAATTTAGCCATATCGCCAGCAAAGGACAAACCAGCAGGTCCCGAACCCACTACGCCAACCTTAATACCATTGCTTGGAGCTACTTGTGGAGTAGACATTTGACCGCTTTCGCGTTCGTAGTCGGCAGCAAAACGTTCCAAGTAACCAATAGCAACGGGTTTTTTACCCATTTTTAAGTGGATACATTGGCTTTCGCATTGTTTTTCTTGTGGGCAAACACGACCACAAACCGCAGGAAGAGCCGAAGTCATTTTTAATACTTTGGCTGCGTTTAGGTATTCGCCACGTTCGATGTTTTTGATAAACGATGGAATGTTGATGCTAACAGGACAGCCGTTCATACAGCTTGGGTTGGGGCAGTCCAAGCAACGTTTTGCTTCCATCAAGGCTTGTTCTTCGGTAAGGCCTTGGTTTACTTCTTCCGAGTTGTGGCTGCGGTATTCGCCGTCCAATTCGTTCATCTCAACGCGCGCGATGTCGGTGCGTTCTTTGTTTTTCATTGCCTTGCGCAACTCGTCGCGCCAAGGAGCATTTCTATCAATTAAGTTTTGCATCGTTCTAATTATTTTTGGTTGGTGTATGCAGCCATAGCGGCTTGTTCTTCTGCACGATATGCGCCCATACGCATCATCATTTCGTCGAAATCAACTTGGTGAGCGTCGAATTCTGGACCGTCAACGCAAACGAATTTGGTTTCGCCGCCAACCGATACGCGGCAAGCTCCGCACATACCAGTTCCGTCCACCATGATAGTGTTCAAAGAAGCAACGGTAGGTACTTCGTATTTTTTAGTCAATAAAGAAACAAATTTCATCATGATAGCGGGACCAATGGTAACGCACATGTCCACCTTTTCGCGGTTAATTACGCTCTCTACGCCGTTGGTAACCAAACCTTTGCTGCCATATGAACCGTCATCGGTCATAATGATTACTTCGTCTGAGAATTTGCGCATTTCTTCTTCCAAAATGATCTAATCTTTGGTACGAGCAGCCAAAACGGTAATTACTTTGTTGCCAGCTTTTTTCAATGCTTCAACGATTGGAAGCATAGGAGCGGTACCTACGCCACCGCAAGCGCATACTACTGTGCCGAAGTTTTCGATATGGGTAGCTTTGCCCAAAGGACCAACTACGTCGGTAACTTCGTCGCCTACGTTAAGTGCGCATAATTTGGTTGATGAAACACCGATTTTTTGTACAACCAAGGTGATAGTGCCTTTTTCAAGGTTAGAACCAGCAATAGTTAGAGGAATACGTTCGCCTTTTTCGCCCACACGTACAATGACAAAGTGACCTGCACGACGCGATTTGGCAATAAGTGGAGCTTCAATTTCCAATTTTACTACATTTTCGGAAAAGTGCTCTTTACTAACAATTTTATTCATGTTGTTTATTTATTTATACGGCATTGCACCATCCCATAAAAATGGAACGGTGCAATGGATAATTGAGTGATTGAAATTCGATTATACGATGCCTTGAGCCATCATAGCTTTTGCAACTTTCATGAAGCCTGCAATGTTAGCACCTTTAACATAGTTGATGTAACCATCTTCTTCGGTACCGTATTTTACGCAGTTTTCGTGGATGTTAGCCATGATGCTTTGCAATTTAGCGTCAACTTCTTCGCGGCTCCAGCTGATACGACCTGAGTTTTGGCTCATTTCCAAACCAGAGGTAGCAACACCACCAGCGTTAGATGCTTTACCGGGAGCGTAAAGGATTTTAGCAGCTTGGAATGCTTCAACGATTGGAAGCATAGGAGCGGTACCTACGCCACCGCAAGCGCATACTAC
>JAFVZF010000027.1 GCA_017508305.1 Paludibacteraceae bacterium
GGCATTGGGGGCAGTTGTATAATCTGCCATATTAAGCCCTAATATAAAACCAAAATGCCAACGTTTTCTATCTACTTGTGGTAAACGTTGAATGATGTTTTGCTCGTATTGTGCCAATGTGGGCAGCACACTTGTCGATAGCAGGGCGAGTATAATCAATAATTTTTTCAAGGGATAAGCCTCTTTTCTTATATACGTTAAACGAAAAAAAAGATGGATTATTATATCGTTTAGCGCAATTTAGCAATTAAATCGGTTAATGTTATTTTTTCTTGTGTACCCTCGTGCATATTTTTGAGTGTAACCACGTTTTCTTGCATTTCGCTTTCTCCTACAATGGCTACATACGCAAATCCCCTGTCGTTGGCATAGTTCATTTGCTTTTTAAATTTAGCATTATCGGGATAAATTTCGGCTGAGACTCCGGCCTTGCGTAGTGCATTAACCCATGGCAATGCATACATTTTTTCGTTTTCGCCAAAATGCAAGAATATAACCTTGCTACCTTGAGTGCTGCTATCAGGGTATAAATCAAGTTGATTAAGCACGTCATAAATACGATCGGCACCAAACGAAATGCCCACACCCGATACACCATCCATACCAAATACACCCGTTAGGTTGTCGTAACGACCACCACCGGTAATGCTACCAATTACTACATCCAAGGCTTTTACCTCAATGATAGTACCTGTGTAGTAATTCAAACCGCGAGCCAAAGTTAAATCCAACTCAATTTGTGCACGCATTTCGTTGCCTTTTAGCAAGGTAAACAGGGTTTCCATCTCTTCTACCCCTTTCATACCCACCTCGGAGGTAGCCAAAATGGTTTTGAGTGCATCTAATTTTTCTTGATTGTTACCCGATAATGCCAAAATGGGTTGTAATTTTTCAATGGCATCGGTCGATAATCCTTTATCGGCTAATTCGGCATTTACTTTTTCTAATCCAATTTTATCCAACTTGTCGATGGCAACGGTAATATCCACGATGCGTTCGGGCTCGCCTATAACCTCTGCCATACCAGCCAATATCTTACGGTTGTTTAGCTTGATACATACCCTAATGCCAAAACGAGCAAAAACCTCGTCGGCAATTTGTACCAATTCCATTTCGTTAATCAACGAATCGCTGCCTACAATATCGGCATCGCATTGATAAAACTCACGATAACGACCCTTTTGAGGACGGTCGGCACGCCATACAGGTTGAATTTGGAAGCGTTTAAAAGGGAATTTAATTTGATCACGGTATTGTACCACAAAACGAGCAAAAGGAACGGTCAAATCGTAACGCAAACCTTTTTCGGATAGGTGCGATACAGCTTTGTTGCTGTTTCGGTTGGTCCAATCTTCATCGGTCATTCCGCTCAAGAAATCGCCAGAGTTCAATATTTTAAACAACAATTTATCGCCCTCGTCGCCGTATTTGCCCATAAGAGTGGATAAATTTTCCATGGCTGGGGTTTCAATTTGACGGAAACCATACAATGCATACACATCTTTAATGGTATTAAAGATGTAGTTGCGTTTAGCCATTTCTTCGGGCGAAAAATCGCGTGTTCCCTTAGGTATAGAAGGTTTTGTTGCCATAAATATTGATTATTATTTTATAAGAGCGCAAAATTATAAAAATATCGGTACATTTGCAAAAGTTATTAAGAAATGACTAATCGGTGAATCGACTAATCGACTAATCGGTGAGGCAGTGAATCTATATCGGTGGCTGAGCCTGTCGAAGCCCCCGAATTAATGTTTAGTCGTTTAGGCGTTGAGTCAATGAATCGTTTATTGGTTTGCTTCGCTCACGTTGAATGGCAATAAATGGATTCCTCAAATAACCAAATTACCAAATAACCGCATCACCAATCATATA
This sequence comes from Paludibacteraceae bacterium, assembly GCA_017508305.1. GTDB lineage: Bacteria > Bacteroidota > Bacteroidia > Bacteroidales > Paludibacteraceae > Enterocola. The sequence goes on from JAFVZF010000027.1 coordinate 1,876, forward strand.
TGAACTTACGTGAATTAAATTATAGCCGCTATTTTTTGGTAGTGTCTGATGGCATTCATTTTCCACAGCAAGCACTAAATGCTGCGGCACAATTTGCTCAAGGATTTGAAAAAGGGCTTTGTTTGTTGGTCTGGAACGATACGCAAACCGAAGACTTTGCTGCGCATTGGGAACAATTTTCGGCAGAACTATCCTGCCCTGTCTTATCGGGTTGTTATACAGGTACGTACGACGATCTGGTTGCCATGACCGAACGGACCGAGACCCCCATGGTGTTTTTTGAAGTAGCCAAAAAATCACAAATAAACAAGGTAATGCCTATTTTTAAAGGATTACGTGGTCTGCGTATTCCTTTTATCTTGCTAAAGGATACCATGCAAGTAAATACGTTTGCCAACGTAGCAGTACCTGTTACCTTCTTGCCCGAAGAAAAA
>JAFVZF010000002.1 GCA_017508305.1 Paludibacteraceae bacterium
GGTCGTCACACTCCATTCCACAACAAATATCGTCCTCAATTCTATATTCGTACCTTGGACGTAACTGGTGAAATCACCTTGCCAGAAGGTCGCGAAATGGTAATGCCCGGCGATAACTTGGAAATCTCGGTAGAATTGATTTATCCAGTAGCTTGCAACGTAGGTTTACGTTTCGCTATCCGCGAAGGTGGCCGTACCGTAGGTTCTGGTCAAATTACCGAAATCTTCGAATAATAAAAACCAAACTATAAATCAAAGGTTCACCGCATGGTGAACCTTTGTATACACGGGTCTAGCTCAGTTGGTAGAGCATCGGTCTCCAAAACCGAGTGTCGGGAGTTCGAGTCTCTCGACCCGTGCTAATTAAAAGATAACAAACCATGAAGTTTGTCAACTACATCAAAGAATCATATAACGAACTTATACATAAAGTTTCATGGCCTACCTCTAAGGAGCTTACCAATAGTGCAGTGATTGTTCTCATTGCTTCCGTTATCATGTCACTGATTATTGGTTTAGTGGACCTAGGTTTTGAAAATATCATGCAGTTCATTTACAATCTTATCAGCTAACACGAAGAGTTATGTCAGTTACAGAAAAGAAATGGTATGTTCTTCGTGCTATTAGTGGAAAAGAGAACAAAGTGAAAGAGTACATTGATGCTGAGATTAAGAAAAATCCCATTTATCAAGGTCGCGTTTCACAAGTTCTAATTCCAACTGAAAAGGTTTATCAAATGCGTGGAAACAAGCGCGTAGTCAAGGAGAGAAGTTATCTACCCGGCTATGTACTTGTAGAAACCGTTTTGGCGGGTGATATTATGCACGAATTGCGTAATGTTCCCAATGTCATTGGTTTCTTGGGCGGCAACAATAGCGCCAACATCACTCCGCTTCGTCAATCGGAAGTAAATCGTATCTTAGGTACGGTAGATCAGCTTCAAGAAGCCGAAGAAGAAATGATGGTTCCATTCTGCGTAGGTGAAACGGTTAAAATCATTGCGGGACCGTTTAACGATTTTACCGGCACCATTGAAGAAGTCAATGAATCGCAGAAGAAACTGAAGGTTAGGGTTATGATTTTCGGTCGGAAAACTCCGCTCGAATTGAGCTTTATGCAAGTTGAAAAAGGACAGTAAGGTTACGCTTCCATTGTCCAATTTCACCATTTATTTATTAATTAAAAGTATTTGATAACATGGCAAAAGAAGTTGCTGGACAAATCAAATTGCAAGTAAAAGGCGGTGCTGCAAATCCGTCTCCTCCAATTGGTCCTGCCTTGGGTTCCAAGGGTATCAATATTATGGAGTTTTGCAAACAATTTAATGCCAGGACCCAAGACAAAGCAGGAAAAATCTTGCCAGTGGTCATTACCTACTATTCGGACAAATCGTTCGATTTTATCATTAAAACTCCACCGGTAGCTATTCAATTGCTTGAAATTACCAAGCAAAAGAGTGGTTCGGCACAACCAAATCGTAAGAAAATAGCAGAAATTACTTGGGAACAAGTTAAAGCTATTGCAACAGACAAAATGCCCGATTTGAACTGCTTTACCGTTGAAGCTGCAATGCGTATGGTAGCTGGCACCGCAAGAAGCATGGGTATCGCTGTAAAAGGTGATTTCCCAAGTGAAAATTAATAACCCTTCAATTTTAGAAAATGAGTAAACTAACAAAAAATCAAAAGTTGGCTGCCGGTAAAGTTGAAGCAGGTAAAAACTATTCACTTGTAGAAGCCGCACAATTGGTAAAAGATATTACCTTTACCAAATTTGACGCATCTGTTGATATTGATGTTCGTTTAGGTGTAGACCCTCGCAAAAGCAACCAAATGGTACGCGGCGTAGTTTCATTGCCAAACGGAACCGGTAAAACTGTACGTGTGTTAGCCTTGTGTACACCTGACAAAGAAGCTGAAGCCAAAGCTGCTGGAGCTGACTTTGTAGGTCTTGACGAATACATCGAAAAGATCAAAGGTGGATGGACTGACATCGATGTAATCATTACCATGCCATCTATCATGGGTAAGATGGGTGCTTTGGGTCGTGTATTAGGTCCTCGTGGACTAATGCCTAACCCTAAAAGTGGCACTGTTACCAATGAAATTGGCAAAGCTGTAAAAGAAGTAAAACAAGGTAAAATTGATTTCAAAGTGGACAAGAATGGTATTGTTCACGCAGCTATCGCAAAAGTATCTTTCGATGCCGAAAAGATTGCTGAAAATGCGAAAGAATTCATTACCACTTTGAACAAATTAAGACCAACTGCAGCAAAAGGTGTGTATATTAAGAGTGTTTATCTTTCGAGTACCATGAGCCAAGGTGTCAAAGTTGACCCTAAATCGGCCGAATAACCATTAAAGTATTATTGATTATGAAAAAGGAAGATAAAGCAATATTAATTAAACAACTACAAGATACCATTAATCAGTATGCTCACTTCTACGTGACCGATACATCGGGTTTGAACGCAGAAAAAACGCACGAATTGCGTAAAGCATGCTTCAACAAAGGTGTTAAGTTAGTTGTTGTAAAAAACACCTTGTTCCAAAAAGCCCTTGAAGGTTTGGACGGCGATTATAGCCAAATCTTTACAAACTTGAAAGGTTCTACCTCTATCATGTTCTCTGATAACGGCAATGCTCCTGCACGTCTTATTAAAGAATTGCAAAAGGACAAAACCAATAATGGCAAGCCCGAATTGAAAGCAGCTTATGTATACGAAAGCTACTACGAAGCAAGCCAATTGGAAGCATTGACCGCATTGAAATCGAAAGAAGAACTTCTTGCCGAAATCATTGGACTATTGCAATCGCCTATGCAAAATGTACTTTCTGCTTTGCAATCGGGTGGCAATACTATCCATGGCGTGTTGAAAACACTTGGCGAGAGACAATAAAACAATAATCAATTAGTAACAATTTTAAAACTCAACAAAAATGGCAGATTTGAAAAAACTTGCAGAAGAACTAGTTAACCTAACCGTTAAAGACGTAAACGAACTAGCTCAAATTTTGAAAGAAGAATATGGTATCGAACCCGCAGCTGCAGCTGTTGCTGTTGCTGGTCCCGCAGCTGCCGGTGCAGCTCCTGCAGCAGAAGAAAAAACTTCTTTTGATGTAGAATTGAAAAGCGCTGGTGCAAACAAACTAGCTATCGTTAAATTGGTTAAAGAATTGACCGGTCTTGGCTTGAAAGAAGCTAAAGATATGGTTGATGCTGCTCCCTCTGTAATCAAAGAAGGCGTAAGCAAAGACGAAGCTGAAAGCTTGAAAAAACAATTGACTGAAGCTGGCGCTGAAGTTGAATTGAAATAAGAAAAACCACCTGTTAATCAGGTACTTCGGTTTAGAACCTTAGTAGAATAAGGTTCTAAACCTTTTTATGCTTAAAAATAGTGGTGTACTATTCGACAACGAATAAGGCAATCACGAGTTTAGTTAAAAACTGCTGATAGACGTCTCGTATGAGTAACCAAAGAATAAATTTCTCCTCCATAAAGAATCCGTTGGAATATCCGGATTTCCTTGAGGTTCAGTTAAAATCTTTCAGGGATTTTTTCCAACTTGACACTCCCCCGGAAAAACGTAAAAATGAAGGATTGTACAAGGTTTTTGCCGAAAACTTTCCTATCACAGATACACGCAACAATTTTAATCTTGAGTTTTTAGATTACTATATAGATCCTCCTCGTTACACAATAGAAGAATGTATCGACAGAGGTCTTACTTACAGTGTTCCTTTAAAGGCAAAATTAAAATTGTCATGTACCGATGACGAGCACGAAGATTTCGCAACCGTTATTCAAGATGTATACTTGGGACCTATCCCATACATGACAGACAAAGGTACATTTGTGATTAATGGTGCAGAACGTGTGGTTGTATCACAATTGCACCGTTCTCCCGGTGTGTTCTTTGGACAAAGCATGCACACCAATGGTACTAAATTGTATTCTGCCCGTATTATCCCATTCCGCGGCTCGTGGATTGAATTCACTACGGATATCAGTAATACCATGTACGCCTATATCGACCGTAAGAAGAAATTGCCCGTTACTACATTGTTACGTGCCATCGGTTATGAAAGCGATAAAGACATTCTAGAAATCTTTAACTTGGCAGAAGAGGTAAAAGTAAACAAAGCCAATTTAAAGAAAGCAGTTGGTCGTAAAATTGCTGCACGTGTTCTTAAAACATGGGTAGAAGATTTTGCTGACGAAGATACAGGCGAAGTTGTTTCTATCGAACGTCACGAAGTGGTTGTCGATCGCGAAACCATTTTGGAGAACGAACACATCGAACGCATTTTAGAAACCAACACTCCGACTATTCTACTGCATCGCGATGATGCTAATATGTCGGACTATTCGATTATTTACAATACCCTACAAAAAGATACTTGCAACTCCGAAAAAGAAGCTATCTATTACATCTACCGTCAATTGCGCAATGCAGAACCTTCTGACGATGCCAATGCACGCGAAGTAATTAACAGCCTATTCTTCTCGGAAAAACGTTACGATTTGGGCGATGTTGGTCGCTACCGTATTAACCGCAAGCTAAGTTTGGACATATCGCCCGATATCAAAGTATTGACACGCGAAGACATCATCGAGATTATCAAGTATTTGATAGAACTTATCAACTCGAAAGCTGATGTGGACGATATCGACCACTTGAGCAACCGTCGCGTTCGTACAGTAGGGGAACAATTATATGGTCAATTTGGCGTAGGTTTGGCACGTATGGCTCGTACTATTCGCGAAAGAATGAATGTGCGTGACAACGAAGTATTTACTCCAATTGACTTGATCAATGCAAAAACCATCTCGTCGGTAATCAACTCGTTCTTTGGAACGAATGCATTATCGCAATTTATGGACCAAACCAACCCATTGGCAGAGATTACCCACAAACGTCGTTTGTCTGCGCTTGGTCCCGGTGGTCTATCACGTGACAGAGCCGGTTTTGAGGTTCGTGACGTACACTACACCCACTATGGTCGTTTGTGTCCTATCGAAACCCCAGAAGGTCCTAACATTGGTCTTATTTCGTCGCTTTGCGTATTTGCAAAAATCAACGATTTAGGTTTTATCGAAACTCCCTATCGTAAAGTTGAGAACAAAACCGTTAATCTAAAAGAGGAAGAGGTTGTTTATTTGACTGCAGAAGAAGAAGAAAACAAGATTATTGCCCAAGGCAATGCTCCTCTTAACGATGATGGCACCTTTATTAGAACACGTGTTAAAGCACGCCAAGATAGTGATTTCCCTGTCGTTGCTCCGGAGGATGTTGAACTAATGGACGTAGCTCCTCAACAAATTGCTTCTATTGCTGCCGCCTTAATTCCTTTCTTGGAACACGACGACGCCAACCGCGCATTGATGGGTTCGAACATGATGCGTCAAGCGGTACCTTTGTTACGTACCGAGTCGCCTATTGTGGGTACCGGTATAGAACGCCAGTTGGTACACGACTCGCGCACCCAAATTACCGCAGAACGTGATGGTGTGGTTGAATACGTAGATGCTACTGTTATTAAGATTCGTTACGACTATACAGAAGAAGAACTATTTGTTCGCTTTGACGATGCCGTAAAAGAATACCATCTACCTAAATTCCAAAAAACCAACCAAAGCACCACCATCGACCTTCGCCCCATTGTTCGCAAAGGCGATCGCGTAACCAAAGGTCAAATATTGACAGAAGGTTATTCTACCCAGAAAGGTGAATTGGCCATTGGTAGAAACTTAAAGGTGGCCTTCATGCCTTGGAAAGGATACAACTATGAGGACGCCATCGTAATCAACGAACGTGTTGTTCGCGAAGACTTGCTTACTTCTGTTCACGTTGACGAATATACTTTGGAAGTACGTGAAACCAAACGAGGCATGGAAGAATTGACCTCTGATATTCCAAATGTTAACGAAGAAGCCACTAAAGATTTGGACGAAAATGGTATCGTGCGTGTTGGTGCTCTTATTGAGCCGGGCGATATCCTTATCGGTAAAATCACACCAAAAGGCGAATCGGATCCTACCCCCGAAGAAAAATTGCTTCGCGCTATTTTCGGAGACAAAGCCGGCGATGTGAAAGATGCTTCTTTAAAAGCCAATCCATCGCTTCGTGGTGTAGTAATTGGTACCCGTTTGTTCTCTAAGGCACAAAAAACCAAAAAAGAGAAAAACGAAGAAAAAGCACAAATGCAGGCCATGGATGCCCAATTTGAGGACGAAGCTGCAAAACTTAAAGCAGTACTCGTAAACAAATTGATGGAACTTACCAATGGAAAAACATCGCAAGGTGTAAAAGATTTCTTGGGTGCCGATTTAATTGCCAAAGGTAACAAATTTACCCAAAAACAATTGGCTGAGATTGATTATACCACCGTACAAGCAAGCAAATGGACAACGGATGCACACAAGAACGACTTGATTCGTGATGTCATCATGAACTATTTGCGCAAGTACAAAGAAATGTTTGCTCAGCTACAACGTAAACGCTATAATCTATCTATTGGAGATGAATTGCCATCTGGTATTGTACAATTGGCAAAAGTTTACGTCGCTAAAAAACGTAAAATCCGCGTAGGTGATAAGATGGCAGGTCGTCACGGTAACAAAGGTATCGTTTCGCGTATCGTACGTCAAGAGGATATGCCTTTCTTGGCAGACGGTACTCCTGTAGACATTGTATTGAACCCATTGGGTGTGCCTTCGCGTATGAACTTGGGACAAATTTTTGAGACTGTTTTGGGTTGGGCAGGAAAAGAATTGGGTGTAAAATTTGCTACTCCAATTTTTGACGGTGCCACGTTGGATGACTTAAATGAATGGACAGACAAAGCCGGTATACCACGCTACGGCAAAACCTATTTGTACGATGGCGGTACTGGTGAACGTTTTGACCAACCTGCAACTGTAGGTGTTATCTATATGTTGAAATTAGGTCACATGGTGGAAGACAAAATGCACGCTCGTTCTATCGGACCTTACTCACTTATTACACAACAACCATTGGGTGGTAAAGCCAACTTTGGTGGTCAACGTTTTGGTGAGATGGAAGTTTGGGCGTTGGAAGCATTTGGTGCTTCGCACATCTTGCAAGAAATCTTGACAATCAAGTCGGATGATGTAATGGGACGTGCCAAAGCATACGAAGCCATTGTAAAAGGCGAGCCCATGCCACAACCGGGCATCCCCGAATCACTAAACGTATTATTACACGAATTACGTGGTTTAGTTCTTAGCATCAACTTAGAGTAAAAGGAAGCAATTATGGCATTTAGAACTGATAATAAACAAAAAAATAATTTTAGCAAAATTACCATTAGCTTGGCTTCTCCAGAAGAAATTTTGGAGCAGTCAAGTGGTGAAGTGCTAAAACCGGAAACCATCAACTATCGTACCTATAAACCAGAACGCGATGGTTTGTTCTGCGAACGTATCTTTGGTCCTACCAAAGACTACGAGTGTCATTGCGGCAAATACAGAAGTATTCGCTATAAAGGCATCACTTGCGACCGTTGCGGTGTAGAGGTTACAGAGAAAAAGGTTCGCCGCGAACGTATGGGACACATCAAATTGGTTGTTCCCGTCGCACATATATGGTATTTCCGTTCGTTGCCCAATAAAATTGGTTATTTGTTGGGACTACCCACCAAGAAATTGGACTCGATTATCTACTACGAACGCTACATCATTATCCAACCCGGTATTCGTACCGATCTTGCTGCCGGCGATTTATTGACCGAAGAAGAATACTTGGATATTATGGACTCGTTGCCACGCGAAAATCACTTATTGGAAGATAGCGATCCCAATAAGTTTATCGCGAAAATGGGTGCCGAAGCTATTCAAGACATGTTGATGCGTTTAGATTTGGATAGTCTTTCGTACGAATTACGTGATAAGGCCAACAGCGACTCGGCTCAACAACGTAAAACAGAAGCACTTAAACGCTTACAAGTAATCGAATCGTTCCGTGCATCTAAAAATCGCAACAAACCAGAATGGATGATTGTGAACGTTGTTCCTGTCATTCCGCCTGAATTGCGTCCGTTAGTTCCATTGGATGGCGGTCGTTTCGCCACATCCGACTTGAACGATTTATACCGTCGTGTTATCATACGTAACAATCGTCTTAAAAAGCTAATTGAGATCAAAGCTCCCGATGTAATTCTACGTAACGAAAAACGTATGTTACAAGAAGCCGTAGACTCATTATTTGACAACACCCGTAAATCGACAGCTGTTAAGGCCGATGCAAACCGTCCTTTAAAATCTCTTTCGGACAGTTTGAAAGGTAAACAAGGTCGTTTCCGCCAAAACTTGTTGGGTAAACGTGTAGACTACTCTGCTCGTTCGGTAATTGTCGTTGGTCCTGAATTGCGCATGCACGAATGCGGTCTTCCTAAAGACATGGCCATCGAACTATACAAACCATTTGTTATCCGTAAGTTAATTGAACGTGGTACGGTTAAGACGGTAAAAGCCGCTAAGAAAATGGTTGATTTCCGCAAAGATCCTATTGTTTGGGATATTTTGGAACACGTAATGAAAGGTCACCCTGTTCTGCTTAACCGTGCTCCGACTTTGCACCGTTTGGGTATCCAAGCTTTCCAACCAAAGATGATAGAAGGCAAAGCTATTCAACTTCACCCATTAGCATGTACAGCGTTTAACGCGGACTTTGACGGTGACCAAATGGCGGTACACTTGCCTTTGGGCAATGAAGCCGTATTGGAAGCACAAATTCTTATGTTGGCATCTCACAATATTTTGAACCCTGCCAATGGTGCTCCTATTACCGTTCCTTCGCAAGATATGATTTTGGGCTTGTATTACATGACCAAAGAACGTCCCGGTGCATTGGGCGAAGGCTTGAAATTCTACTCTCCAGAAGAGGTAACCATCGCCTACAATGAACGTAAGGTTTCGTTGAATGCCAAAATTACCGTAAAAACCAAAGACGTTGAAAATAGCTTGGTGGTAACTAAATTGATTGAAACTACAGTAGGTCGCGTATTGGTAAACGAATGCGTACCTAACGAAGTAGGCTTTATCAACGAACTTATTACCAAAAAATCGCTACGTAATATTATTAGCAAGGTAATTAGCGTATGCGGTGTTGCTCGTACAGCCGATTTCTTAGATGACATTAAGAACTTGGGCTATTACATGGCATTTAAGGGTTGTTTGTCGTTTAACCTTGAAAATGTAATCATTCCTGCCGAAAAAGAAAAATTGGTGGCAGAAGGATACGAAAAGGTAGAAGGCATCTTGATGAATTACAACATGGGTCTTATTACCTATAACGAACGTTACAACCAAATCATCGATACTTGGACGCACGTTAATAACAATTTGTCGCGCATCCTTATTAAACAACTAAAAGAAGATGAGCAAGGTTTCAACTCTGTATACATGATGTTGGACTCTGGTGCTCGTGGTTCTGAGACACAGATTAGCCAGCTATGCGGTATGCGTGGTTTGATGGCTAAACCTCAAAAAGCCGGTTCGGAAGGCGGTCAAATTATTGAGAACCCTATTTTGTCGAACTTTAAAGAAGGACTTTCTGTGTTGGAATACTTTATTTCAACTCACGGTGCTCGTAAAGGTTTGGCGGATACCGCTCTTAAAACTGCCGACGCAGGTTATTTGACTCGTCGTTTGGTAGACGTTTCGCACGATGTAATCATCCAAGAAGAAGACTGCGGTACGCTACGTGGTTTGATTGCAACCGAATTGAAAAACAACGAAGATGTAATTTCAACCTTGGAAGAACGCATCTTAGGTCGTGTTTCTGTACACGATATTATTCACCCCATTACCAACAAAGTAATTGTAGGTGCCGGTGAAGAAATTACCGAAGAAGCGGCTAAGATTATTCAAGAATCACCTATCGAACAAGTTGAAATTCGTTCGGTGCTTACCTGCGAATCGAAAAAAGGTGTTTGCGCAAAATGTTACGGTCGCAACCTTGCTACCGGACGAATGGTACACAAAGGAGAAGCAGTTGGTGTTATTGCCGCACAATCCATTGGTGAACCGGGTACACAGCTTACCCTTCGTACTTTCCACGTGGGTGGTGTAGCTTCCAACGTTGCCACAGAGAACAAAATAGTTTCTCGTTACGAAGGCGTACTTGAAATCGACGAATTGCGCACTGTAACAGCAACAGACGGAAAAGAAATTGTTGTAAGCCGTCTTACTGAAATGCGCATCGTAGAACCCAACACAAAAGTTGTGTTAACACAACAAAATATTCCTTACGCATCTACCTTGTTCTTGAAATCTGGAACAAAATTGAAAAAAGGCGATATTATTTGTGAATGGGATCCATTCAACGCGGTGGTTATCTCAGAAGTAACCGGTAAAATTCAATTTGAAAGCTTACTTGAAAACGTAACCTATAAAACGGAGTCGGACGAGCAAACCGGTTTGAAAGAGAAAATTATTATTGAATCAAGGGACAAGAACAAAGTTCCGGCTGCACAAGTAATGGATGCTGACGGCAATGTTGTTCGCAACTATGCACTTCCTGTGGGGGCACACGTTTCATTGGACGAAGGTGCTGCTATTGAAGTGGGTCAAATCCTATTCAAGATACCTCGTGCTGTCAGCAAAGCAGGTGACATCACTGGTGGTCTTCCTCGTGTTACCGAATTATTCGAGGCTCGTAATCCTTCTAACCCTGCAATCGTATCGGAAATTGATGGTGAGGTTAGCTTTGGTAAGATTAAACGTGGACAACGTGAAATTATCATTACGTCTAAATCGGGCGAAGAAAGACGCTACTTGGTTCCTCTATCCAAACAAATTTTGGTACAAGAGAACGACTTTGTACGTGCCGGTGGAGCTTTATCGGATGGTGCTATTACTCCTTCTGATATCTTGGCCATCAAAGGACCTACTGCTGTACAAGAATACATTGTTAACGAAGTACAAGATGTATACCGCTCACAAGGGGTAAAAATCAATGATAAACACTTTGAAGTGATTGTACGTCAAATGATGCGAAAAGTAGAAATTGACGACCCGGGCGATACACGTTTCTTGGAAAAACAAATTGTTGACAAACAAACATTTATGGCTGAGAACGACCAAATTTGGGGCAAGAAAGTGGTTACTGATGCCGGTGACTCTGAAATCTTCAAACGTGGTATGATTATTACAGCTCGCAAGTTGCGTGACGAAAACAGTGCACTTAAACGTAAAGACTTACGTCCTGTAGAAACACGCGATGCTGTGCCTGCAACATCAAGCCAAATTTTACAAGGTATTACCCGTGCCGCACTACAAACCACCAGCTTTATGTCGGCTGCTTCGTTCCAAGAAACTACCAAAGTATTGAACGATGCTGCTATCAATGGCAAGGTGGATAAATTAGAAGGTATGAAAGAGAACGTTATTTGCGGTCACTTGATTCCTGCCGGTACCGGTCAAGCTGAGTTTGAAAAAATTGTGGTTGGATCGCGCGAAGAGTACGAGAAAATCATGGAAGCCAAACGCAGTGTCATTGATATGAATGTGGCAAAACAAGAAGGGGATATCACCTCAACTGCCGAATATGATTCGGTTGCTTCATTATAAAAAAAGAGGGTAACAATTGTTATCCTCTTTTTTTATTGGCATCGTTATCGATTAAAAAAATCTTTGTACTTTTGATTGAACTATTTTACTACTATGAAAAAAATCGTTTTACTACTATTCTGTATGCTAACGGCATTATGTGTACAAGCAGAAACAGTCTCTTCGCCTAATGGCAATGTAATAGTTAACTTTCAGCTCAATGAAAAGGGTATTGCTACGTATGCTGTTTCGTACAAAGGCAAAGAAGTAATCAAGCCTTCTACTATGGGGTTGAGCCTTGATAAAGTTAACTTTACAAATGGATTAAAACTGATTAAAAGTAACACCTCAACATTTGATGAAACGTGGGAACCTGTTTGGGGCGAAGTAAAACACATAAGAAACCACTATAACGAGTTGGTGGTTACTTTAGAACACATAGCCGACGGGTACCAACTTGATGTTCGATTTAGGGTATACAACGATGGTATCGGCTTTAGATACGAGCCTCGTAGTGGCAATGCAAATTTCCCACTTACCTATCATACCGTTATGAAGGAGCATACCGAATTTCAACTCACTGACAACCATACTGCGTTTTGGATTCCCGGAGCCTATGACAGCAACGAGTTCGCCTACCAAACTACCAAATTAACAGATATACATGCTCTTAAATGCGACAAAAGTGCCATTGGCACCAATCACATTGTTGGCGACAAAACCATCCAAACTCCTGTGATGTTAAAAAGTGACGATGGATTGTATATCAATATATTTGAAGCAGCATTGATTGATTATCCTGCTATGTTGTTGGATGTAGAAACTCATAATGGCTACAGCCTAACGTCACATCTTGTTCCCGGCACCACGAATGCTGTAGCATACATGCAAGAACCGAGTTCTACCCCATGGCGCACCATTATTGTCAGCGATAAAGCAACCGATATTTTGGCTTCAAAGATGATTCTGAACCTCAACGAACCATGCGCCATTGAAAACACCGATTTTATTAAACCACAAAAGTACATAGGTATTTGGTGGGAAATGCATGTCCCCAATCATAGTAGTTGGGATTATGCTTCGATCAGTGGCATCCGACTAAAAGAGATGAATTGGGAAAAGGTAAAGCCGCATGGAAGACATGGAGCTACTACTGAGAACACCAAACGCTACATTGATTTTGCTGCCAAACATGGATTTGACGCGGTATTGATAGAAGGTTGGAACGTTGGTTGGGAAGAATGGTCGGGCTTATGGAAAGAGGATGTATTTGATTTTGTAACACCCTACCCCGACTTTGATTTGGACGTAGTAAGCCAATACGCTCAAGAGAAAGGAGTAAAATTGATTATGCATCACGAAACATCGGGTTCGGCAACTAACTACGAACGTCGTATGAGCGATGCCATCGCCTTGATGAAAAAGTATGGATACGATGCCGTTAAAACCGGCTATGTTGGTCGTATTATTCCGCGGGGTGAACACCACGATGGTCAGTGGATGGTACAACATTACCAAAGGGTCATCGAAAAAATGGCCCAAAATAACATCATGCTGAATGCACACGAACCTGTTCGACCTACCGGTTTGCATCGCACCTATCCCAACCTATTGGCATGTGAAGCAGCCCGAGGCAACGAATTTAACGCTTGGAGCGTTGGCAATCAACCCGAGCACGAAACCATCTTGCCATTTACTCGCTTAATGGGTGGTCCGATGGACTACACTCCGGGAATTTTTCAACAGAAAATGGACCACTACCAAGCTGGTAATCCTTGCCAAGTACATACGACATTGACTAAACAATTGGCATTATATGTAACCATGTATAGTCCTCTACAAATGGCAGCTGATCTTCCCGAAAATTATGAACGTTTTATAGATGCCTTCCAATTTATCAAAGATGTAGCCGTCGATTGGGATGACACCCGGATTTTAGAAGCAGAGCCCGGCGATTACATCACTATCGCCCGTAAGGAAAAAAACAGCGACACATGGTTTGTGGGTGCTATTACAGACGAAAATAGGCGCACCGCCACCATTGATTTATCTTTCCTTGATAACGGAATGTACAAAGCGACTATTTACAAAGATGGTCGGGATGCGCATTGGAAGGAAAATCCCCAATCGTACCAAATCGAGCAAAAGATGGTAAAAAGAACAAATACGCTGAAGATAAAATTGGCTGCAGGAGGTGGTTGCGCTATTAAATTAGAGAAGTTGTAAATTACCGTGCCCAAAGCTTATAATCGTCGTACTTATTCATAATGACATCGACATAAGTAACGGGTTCACGCCCTCTGCAATACCCAAATCGACAGACCTCGTCAGTATAAAAGTCGGGGTCTGTTTTTTTTAGCAAAAATTCTTTTACCGATTCCCAATCGCTGGGATCTTTTTGGTATTTAACTGCCAAGGCACGCGCATCAAAAACATGCCCGGGCCCTGCATTATAAGCTGCTAAGACAAATTTAGTACGTTCTTCTACATCTGCTATTGTCGGGAACAGACCTTCTAATTGTCGCAAATAATCCACAGCTGCATTAAGATTCTTTTGAGGTTGAAATATTTCCTCTTGGGGTAATCCTACCGATAAGGCTGTGTTGGGCATCAGTTGCATCAACCCACACGCACCTGCCCATGACACTACATCCGGGTTAAATTTGGATTCTTTATAAGCAATTGCCGCCAGTAATCGCCAATCCCACCCTATCTTTTTTGCTGCTTGTTTAAAAAGCGCATCGAAAGAGGAAATACGTCCGGGAACCGGTATACGCGTAAAGCCTTCTGACTCAAAAAATTTGCTTTTTTCAAAATATTTGTAGTAGATAACTGACAATGCCGGCTTTTTATTCAGGTCGACTATCCACTTGTTGATGTATTCCAATAGTTGCGGAGAATGGCGCGACACCACCCAAGCTGATCGTTGAGGGAAACTAATTTCCAGCCCGTAATCAATATTGCCAAAATACGTTTTATTTAGGCGGGCAGACACATCGTCAGACACGGTATATGCTATCTGATGATAAGCAACCTGAGCTATCAGTTGATCGGTAGAAATAGTATCTGCCACCAACTCTATTTGGATACCACCTCCTATCTCATCATTCAAATCATTGAGACGTTGCTGGTAAATACTCTTTTGCTGGACGGTGATGGTACGATCTGCTAAATCGAGTACTGTTTTTAGCATGCTATCCGATTGGCATTGCACCAATACCTGATTGCTTATATATTCGCGCTGGGTATATAACACCTTTTCTTTGTTTTGTTGCGTATAAGGCACTCGATAAGCAATTACATCGCCTTTGCCTTGCATCAACCACTGAAGCATGGTTTGCATATCGGGGGCTAACATGAGTTGAAGAGTAACCCCCATATCTCTACACAATTGTTTTACAATCTCGTATTCATAGCCCATTTCGTTATCACGATACAGGAAAAAAGTAGTAGGGCCATACATCGTAATAACCCGCAATGTATCATCCTGTAGAATCTCAGGCAAGTCACGAATTTCTACAATAGCATCCTGCGATTTTTGAGTACACGAGATAGCACACAACCACAAGCAAAACAGTAATAATAGGGACAAACAATGCTTCATATAACAGATTAATCGGGTAAATATAATTTTTTTTTGGCAATAATCCCTTGTTAAAGCAATAATTTAACAAAACTAAATATGCGATAAAAAAGCATACATGCTATTGAATATTGTAATAATATTTACTATTTTTGTCTGTCACTAATGGTGATTATCCACTATTTGTAACAGACTATCTTAATCTTAATTTTTTCAACACTAAACAAAAAAAACATTATGTCACTAAACAAAGTTATTTTAATTGGGAATGTAGGACGTGATCCTGAAGTACGCTATATCTCCGACAATGTTCCTGTAGCATCGTTTACCTTAGCCACCACAAAAAGAGGCTATAAAACACAAGATGGAAAAGAAGTGCCCGAAAAAACAGAATGTCACAATATTGTAATTTGGCGTGGTCTTGCCAAAGTAGCAGAACAATACGTTAGAAAAGGCACTCAACTATACATTGAGGGCGAATTGCAAACCCGCAGTTGGGAAAAAGATGGCGTAAAACATTACACCACCGAAATCATTGCCAACGACATGCAACTATTGGGGCGTAAATCTGACAACGTTGCTACCGGAGCTCCTGCTCCTGCATCGGTTGCTAAGCCCGTTGCTCCTCAAAACGAAGATCCTTTTGCTGCCGATGGTAGCGATGATGGACTTCCTTTTTAATTCATTGCTTTAAGATAAGTCGTTTACAAATAAGAAGGAGGCTGACAATTGTCAGCCTCCTTGCTTATTATAAGGGATTTAAAGTGTTATAACAAATTGTCCTTTTCTATATCCAAGAAATACTTATAAGTTCCCACCTTTAGCTCGATGGTGGCAGCTTCGTCACACACAATAATGCCTTTACGATGCATTTGAAGCGCACTAATGGTCCACAAATGATTTACACTTCCTTCTACTGCAGCTGCCAAGGCGCGTGCTTTGTTGTGACCATTTACCAAAATCAACACTTCTTTAGCATCCATTACTGTTCCGACCCCCACTGTTAACGCTGTTTTAGGCACTTTATTAACATCATTATCAAAGAAACGAGAATTAGCTATTATCGTGTCGGTGGTAAGCGTTTTAACTCGGGTACGTGAGGATAACGAAGAACCGGGTTCGTTAAATGCGATGTGCCCATCAGGTCCAATGCCGCCTAAAAACAAATCGATTCCTCCTACACGTTGAATGCGTCGTTCGTATTCTTCGCACTCTTCCACCAAATCGGGAGCATTTCCATTAAGTATATTTACATTTTCGGGACGAATATCAATGTGTTGAAAGAAGTTATTCCACATAAAAGAATGGTAACTTTCCGGATGTTCTTTTGGCAAATTTACGTATTCATCCATATTAAAGGTAATAACATTGGCAAAAGACACTTTATTTTGCTGGTTCAGTTTTATCAACTCTCGATACATTCCCAGTGGGGATGAACCGGTTGGTAAACCCAATACAAATGGTTTTTGAGGAGTGGGATTTGCTTCATTGATTTTTTGAGCTACATAGTTTGCTGCCCATTGGGACATTCGCTCATAATCGGATTGAATAATTAGTCGCATAATGGTAATCTTTATTGATTTTACAGCGACAAATATAATGGATTTACAAAAAAAGTTTTTATGATTTTGGTATTTTTTTATCGAGCAAAATTCATTTTTTTCTTTACTCACTTCTGCGTAAAACTCGGCAAAGCAAAAATCAAAGTTTTTGGTGGTGTATACACCTGAAATAAATTTCACATTGTCCAAGGCGATACATCACAAAAAGAACTCCGTTCTTTTTTGCTTTTGCTCTTGGTTTGCACTATCTTTGTCAATAAATTTGGATAGCATGCTTTTTCAAAACATTATAGGTCAAAACGAACTAAAAGAACGCTTAATTTCCTTGGTAAAGGAGAACAGACTGCCGCATGCTACCCTTTTATGGGGCAACGAGGGGTGTGGCAAATTAGCGCTGGCTATCGCCTTGGCACAATATTTGCTTTGTTCTACAAGAGCAGCCAACGATGCTTGTGGTCAGTGCTTATCGTGTAAACAAATACAAAAACTTATTCATCCCGATTTGCATTTTGTATTTCCCATTGTAAAAAACAGTACCGAGCCCATTTGCGACGATTTTATGGAAGAGTGGCGCGATATGGTGTTAACATCGCCCTACTTTTCCTACCAACAATGGATGAATAAAATCGGAGATGGCAAACAAGGATTGATTTATGCCAAAGAAAGCGAAGAAATTATTCGAAAATTAAGTTTCAAAGGGTTTCAAGGCGAACACAAGGTCATGATCATCTGGTTGCCGGAAAAAATGAATGCCGTATGCGCCAACAAGCTACTCAAGTTATTGGAGGAACCGCCTGAAAAAACGTATTTTATTTTGGTAAGCGAACAGCCTGAAATGTTGCTAAGTACCATTACCTCACGTACGCAAATGATTCACGTTCCGGCAATTGCCTATACAGACATGCTTGCAGCTACCAACGAGTCAATAGCAAGAGTTGCCAATGGAAATTACATCAAGGCAATGCAAATGCAACAGCCATCTGCCGTTAACAAAGAATATTTTGATTGGTATAGAAATTTGATGTTGGCAGTAGTGCGTCCACATGCTGTTTTGGATTTAAAGGCTTGGTCAGAAATGCTCAACGAGCAGGGAAGAGAAGAAATAAAGAATTTTCTCTCTTATGCACAACATCTTACACGCGAGTGTTTTATTTTACAATTAGGGCACCCCGAACTAAACTATTTGGAAATGCACGAACAAGAATTTGCCTCCAAATTTGCTCGTTTTTTAGGTGTACAGAATATAGAATTTATTATAGAGACCTTTACCAAAGCCTACAACGATGTAGAGCAAAATGGGAATGGGAAGATTGTCCTCTTTGATATGGGGTTACAATTAAAAACTAAAATCAGGTAACATGGATTATACATTGGATAAAGGAAATTGCAGACTAACTGCTTCTGGCTGCAAAAAAAGTTCGCAGCAAATGCTGAGCATTCATGATTGGTTATCGGACATAGAAATCAACAAAGATAGTTGCCAATACGTAGAAGTGCAGTTTAAGAACACCCGAAAAGGATACTATTTAAATTCTAACAACATACCCTTAGAAAAAGGCGATATTGTTGCGGTAGAATCCAACCCCGGTCACGACATAGGCACCGTTACCATGCAAGGCTATTTGGTGGCTTTGCAAATGCGCAAAAACGGTTTTGATCCACAAAAAAACGAAGTAAGAAGAGTATACAGAAAAGCGCGCACTGCCGATATTGAAAAATGGGAGGAATCGAAAGCAAAAGAACACGATGCGATGCTTCGTACCCGAAAAATAGCCAAAGATCTTAATTTGGATATGAAAATTGGCGACGTCGAATACCAAGGCGATGGCAATAAAGCCATCTTCTATTACATTGCTGACGAACGGGTCGATTTTAGACAACTTATCAAAGTACTGGCAGAGGTATTCCAAGTGCGCATTGAAATGAAGCAAATTGGGGCACGTCAAGAAGCCGGTCGTATAGGTGGCACCGGCCCATGTGGCAGGGAATTATGCTGTTCTACCTTTTTGAGTAAGTTTTCGTCGGTGGGCACCAATGCTGCCCGAATCCAAGATTTGTCCATGAATCCCCAAAAATTGGCAGGTCAATGTGCCAAATTAAAATGCTGCCTCAATTTTGAATTAGACAACTACATTGAAGCCATCAAAGAATTTCCGGATAAGTCCATCCACTTGGAAACCGAAAATGAAACGTACTATTTCTTTAAATTGGATGCTTTTGCCAAAAAAATGACCTATTCGACAGCTCCCAATGCGCCCCAAAATTTGGTAGAAATCTCACTGGATAGAGCGAAAGAAGTCATCGCTATGAATGAAAAAGGTCTGAAACCAGAAAAACTGACAGATGGAACCGGTAAAGATCAAAATGCTGTGATAGACTTTGCAGTGTCAGTTGGCGAAGGAAGTTTGACCCGATTTGACAATAAAAACAAGAAAAAGAAAAAGAAGAAAAAGTTTAAACAAAAATCAGGTAATAACTATCGTGAAAATAACGAGCAACACAATGAATAAACAATGTATGTGGGTATTCGCAGCAGTAGCCATCCTATTTATCGGATGCAATCAAACGGCTGTATACGAGCAATATGAAGGCATTTCTAATGAGCAATGGGAAATGCAGGACACGCTCTGCTTTTCGGTACCAATAACGGACACCACCGGCCATTACAATGTACTACTTCACATTCGCAACACAGAACTATATCCTTACCAGAATTTATGGCTTTTTACCCGTTCTACGGCTCCCGATAGCACGATTGCCTCTGATACACTGGAATGCTATTTGGCAGACAATAGTGGTAAATGGATAAATAGTTCGTTGCTATCCATTCATGAAATGCCCCTACTATACATGAACAACATACGTTTTCCTAAAGAAGGCATGTACACATTCCACATTGTTCATGGCATGAGGGACAGCATTTTACAAGGCATATCGCACATAGGACTATCTGTCGAACCCATAAGCAAAACCAAGTATGTCGAAGAATAAGTTAGCAAAGTTTGCTGATATGGAAACGTATCAGCACGTTTTTCAATATCCTTTTGGCAAATTAAAAAGCGAGGGAAATTTTCCACTAAAAGGGAAATGGCATCAGTTTTTTAACAACAACAACCCCATTGTGTTGGAGTTGGGATGTGGCAAAGGCGAATATACGGTCGAATTAGCGCAACTGTTCCCGAATAAGAATTTTATCGGCATCGATATCAAAGGAGCAAGAATGTGGACAGGAGCTAAATTGTCATTAGAGAAAGGACTGAATAATGTGGCGTTTTTGCGCACCAATATCGAGCTGATTCAGCATTTTTTTGACACAAACGAGGTAGCAGAAATTTGGATTACTTTTCCGGATCCTCAAATGAAAAAAGTAAGAAAAAGACTCACCTCCACTTACTTTATGCAACGTTATCAGCAGATATTAAAACCCAATGGTCTTATTCATCTTAAAACTGATAGCCCTTTTCTATACACATACACCTCATTGATGGTGCAATACAACCAATACCCCATTGTTTTTAAGACCGCTGATTTATACCACTCCAATTGGGTAAACGAACTTTTATCCATTAAGACATACTATGAAAAACAATGGTTAGAACGTGGACTTTCTATCAAATACATACAATTTGAACTGGCCCCGCGCGAAAATTGGATAGAACCAACAGAAGATATACCAGAAGACGATTACAGAAGTTTTAACCGCAGCCGACGCAGTGCTGCACAAACAAACGAATAAGCATGACACTTTATCCTAACCTAATAGTAGAGGCCTTATCGCACGTTAAATATCCCGGCAAAGAAGGAAACATTGTCAGCCTCAATATGATTGCCGACAATATTCGGATAGATGGAAACAACGTATGGTTTTCATTGCTACTAAGACCCAATGACCCTTTTGCAAAATCTCTCATAAAGGCATGCGAGCAAGCCATACTCACCTACATTGGACCAGACGTGCAGATTAAAGGACACATTGATGTGATCAACGTCCAAAACAAGGTGGTCAAAGAAGAAAAACCGCTGTCCCACGTAAAATGCAAAATTGCCATCTCGTCCGGCAAAGGCGGTGTTGGAAAATCGACTGTTTCTGCGAATCTTGCCGTAGCATCGGCAAAACAAGGTTACAAAGTAGGCCTGCTGGATGCCGATATATATGGTCCATCCATTCCCAAAATGTTTGGCATTGAACAAGAACGTCCTATTGCCGATGAAGAAGGAAAAATTATTCCCATAGAAAAATACGGAATCAAGATTTTGTCAATTGGTTTTTTTGTTGATCCCCAAAATGCTATTGTATGGAGAGGAGCTATGGCCAGCAATGCCATAAAACAACTCATTAACGACGCAGCTTGGGGCGATTTGGATTTCTTTTTAATAGACCTCCCTCCCGGCACCAGCGATATTCATTTAACCATTGTGGGCAACTTACAATTGGACGGTGCCATTGTGGTAAGTACCCCACAAGCAGTAGCTTTGGCCGATGCCATTAAGGGCATTGATATGTTCCAAAATGAGAAAGTAAACGTTCCGATATTGGGATTGATAGAGAACATGGCATGGTTTACACCGGCAGAACTACCCGACCACAAATACTACCTTTTTGGAAAGGATGGTGTAAAAAAAATGGCAGATGAGAAAGGGCTCACATTATTGGGCCAAATACCTATTGTACAACGCATTTGCGAATCGGGTGATGAAGGATGCCCCATCGCTTTGGACAGCGACGAGATTGTAGCCCTTGCTTTTGAGAATGTAGCAAAAAATAGTATCTTTGCAAAAATTAGTACACAACCATGAAATTTGACAACCCATTAGTTAGCACCATTGTAGATGGCATACAAGACAACAAAGCATCTCGTATCGTTGTTGCCAATCTATCGCATATAGAAAACACCATTTGCAACTACATGATTATCTGTGAGGGCAACTCCAATACCCACGTAAATGCCATCGCTACCAACTTAAAGGATTATGTGAGAGAGCATGCACACGAAAAACCAATGGCCATGGAAGGATTTGAAAATTGCGAATGGATTGTTGTAGATTATACAGATATAATGGTACACATTATGCAACGTGAACCACGCGCATTTTACGATTTGGAACATCTGTGGGAGGATGCACAATTAACAGAAATAGAAGATTTAGCATGAATAATAAACCCGACAAAAAACCACAACCCAATAAACTGCCCAAGATGCGGTTCAATTTTTATTGGTTGTATGGTGCAATAGCCGTTTTCCTTATTTTCTTGAATTTTACAGGCGAGGAAAACAAAATGAAAGATATTCCCTATTCACAGTTTCAACAATACGTCGAAAAAGGGTATGTCCACAAAGTGGTTATTGTAAACAAAGAAACAGCAGAGGTAAGCATTCCCGAGAATGACACCACGGCTTTGATAGAAATTTTTGGAGCATCACAAGCTGCCAAACATACCAAAGCGCCACAACTAACTGTGAGTATCCCATCGAGCGATCGTTTTGACGAATTTATTACGTCTAAACCTAATATCGAGGTCAAATACGAAGAACGAAAAGACTACGTCGAATCGTTACTATATAGTTTTGGGCCTTTGCTCTTTTTTGTACTGCTATGGATGTTCTTGATGCGAAGAATGGGCGGAGGAGCAGGACCGCAAGGAGGCATATTCAATGTAGGAAAATCGCGTGCTCAACTATTTGACAAGGATAGTCCTACCCATAAAGTAACCTTTAAAGACGTTGCCGGTTTAGAAAGTGCCAAACAAGAAGTCGAAGAAATTGTTGCTTTTCTGAAAAACCCAAAACGCTACACCGATTTAGGCGGTAAGATTCCTAAAGGAGCTTTACTAGTAGGCCCTCCGGGAACAGGTAAAACCCTACTTGCTAAGGCTGTTGCGGGCGAAGCAAACGTTCCCTTTTTCTCGATGTCGGGTTCGGACTTTGTTGAAATGTTTGTGGGCGTAGGGGCATCGCGTGTACGTGACTTATTTAGACAAGCCAAAGAAAAATCACCTTGCATTATTTTTATTGACGAAATAGATGCTGTGGGTAGAGCACGTGGCAAGAATCCTGCCTTCAACTCCAACGATGAACGCGAGAATACACTCAACCAACTACTTACCGAAATGGACGGTTTTGGTTCTAATAGTGGAGTCATCATTTTAGCCGCCACTAACCGAGCAGACATCTTAGACAAGGCCCTATTGCGTGCCGGTCGATTTGACAGACAAATCAGTGTAGATTTACCGGATGTACACGAACGCAACGAGATTTTTCAGGTACACTTACGTCCTCTTAAAACAGCAAAAGACCTTAACATCGACTTTTTGGCCAAACAAACCCCCGGATTCTCTGGAGCAGACATAGCCAACGTATGCAATGAGGCCGCACTGATAGCTGCCAGAAAGAACAAAAAATCCGTAGAAAAACAAGATTTCTTGGATGCTGTCGATCGTATCATCGGTGGATTAGAGAAAAAGAATAAGATTACCACTCTTTCTGAAAAAAGATCCATCGCCATACACGAGGCGGGACATGCTTCTGTTAGTTGGTTATTGGAATTTGCCAACCCATTGGTAAAAGTAACCATTGTACCTCGTGGAAAAGCATTAGGTGCTGCTTGGTATCTTCCTGAAGAAAGACAACTTACCACCAAAGAACAAATGTTGGACGAAATGTGTTCTTTATTAGGTGGCAGAGCTGCTGAGGATGTGTGCTATGGAAAAGTATCAACAGGGGCTTTGAACGACCTTGAACGTGCCACCAAAATGGCGTACGCCATGGTAGTATACTACGGCATGAGCGATAAACTAAAAAATATTAGTTTCTACGACTCAACACAAGCTGATTACTCGTTTACCAAACCATACAGCGATAAAACAGCCGAAATTATTGACCAAGAGATGCAAAGCATCGTGTCGGAACAATACGAACGAGCAAAATCTATCATTGCCACCAACAGAGAAAAACACGAAGAGTTGGCAAATCTATTGGTAGAAAACGAAGTAATATTTACCGAAGATGTAGAACGTATTTTTGGCAAACGTCCATGGGTAAGCCGCATGGATGAACTTATGAACGAGAATAAGAAAACTGAGGAAAAAGCCCCAAAAGCTGAAACCGAAAGCGACAGCGAAATAGCGAATAGCGAAAAACCGGAGGATGTATGAAAAATTTTATACAAAGAACCATTACTGGGATTATATTTGTAAGCATCGTGCTTACTTCCATTTACTTTCAAACAGATTACAAAACACTAACCACGTTGTTTGTAATAGTAATGGGATGGGGGTTGATGGAGTATTACTCATTGGTTAACAAAGGTTTCAAGGTTCAAGTTCCCACGGCCTATATGTTTATTTGTGGAATGCTTCTGTATGGTCTTATTGGTTCGACAACTGGAAATACGCTTACAACATTAGTCTTTGCTGCATTATACATTCTGTGCATAACGGGTCTATTTATTTACGAACTATACCGCAAAAAAGAACAACCCATCCATAATCTTGCCTTTGCTATATTGGGCCAAGTCATGGTGGCTTTACCTTGCAGTTTAATCAACTTGATTGCCGTTCCCGGCCAGATTCATTGGGTGTTTGCTCTTTTTATTTTAATCTGGCTGTCTGATACAGGTGCTTATTTAGTAGGTTGCACATTAGGAAAACATAAATTGTTTGAACGCATATCGCCTAAAAAATCATGGGAAGGTTTTTTGGGTGGTTGCGCATTTGCCATTGGAGGCGCCATGCTTCTGTGGCACCTTTTTACATCCGTTTGGGCTTTAAATTTTCCAGAGGCCTCTGATACAACATGGTGGCAATGGTTGGTTTTTGCCATTATTATCATTATCTTTGGCACGTACGGCGACTTATCCGAATCACTATTAAAACGTGCATCGAATGTAAAAGATTCTGGCAATGTTTTACCGGGTCATGGTGGTATCTTAGATCGCTTTGACAGTTTATTATTCTGTATACCTGTTGTATATATTTACCTTGAAATACTAAACGTTTTATGATAAAAATTCACAAAGAGGGCAGAACTTGGCTGCTGATATTATTTTTTGGTTTGATTATTATGAACAGCCTTTTGTTTTATTTGGCTGGTTCTATCATACTATCAACTATTACAGGTCTCATCTCATTGGGATTCTTTATCTTCTTTACCTATTTCTTTCGAATTCCCAACCGTATCATCATTGCGGATGAGAACTATATCGTAGCTCCTGCCGATGGCAAGATTGTGGTCATCGAGCCCACCATGGAAAACGAGTTCCTAAAAGAAAAAAGGCTACAAGTTTCCATTTTTATGTCTGTATTTGATGTACACGCCAACTGGTTCCCTATTGCCGGCAAGGTAAAACACGTATCGCATCAAAATGGACGCTACATGGCAGCATACTTGCCCAAATCCAGCACAGAAAACGAACGCTCTACCATATTGATTGAAGCTCCCAACAAACAAACCATATTGGTTAGACAGATAGCAGGAGCTTTGGCACGTCGCATTGTTACCTATGCTAAAGAAGGACAGGATTGTAACATCAACGAACAATTGGGCTACATTAAGTTTGGTTCGCGCGTCGATTTATACCTTCCATTAGATACTGAAATTTTAGTAGAAATGGGAGAAGAAACAGTGGGTAATGAAACAATCATTGCCAAACTAAAACACGAGGCATAACTCACCTCCTTTCACAAAGAGCTAATAAACAGGAGTATACTCCAACCATAAACATCTTAATTTTTATTCTTTTTATGTTAGTAAAATGCTACGGGGCAGCAGTGCAAGGCATTGATGCCACCATCATTACCATTGAAGTAAACGTCTCAATCGGGATTCGATTTTTTATGGTCGGTCTGCCTGATAGTGCCGTTAAAGAGAGTCACGAACGTATGCTATCGGCATTTACATACAATGGCTACAAATTTCCACGACAACAAGTTATCGTAAATATGTCCCCCGCCGACATTCGCAAAGAGGGGGCATCGTACGATTTACCATTGGCCCTGGGTATCATGGCGGCCAACAATCAAATTCGCTGCGATAATCTTAGCCAATACATCATTATGGGGGAGCTATCGTTAGATGGTTCTATTCTACCCATCAAGGGCGCACTTCCCATCGCCCTCAAAGCAAAAACGGAAGGGTTTAAAGGGGTTATTCTTCCAAAAGCAAATGCCTTAGAGGCAGCCGTTGTCACATCATTAGAAGTAATCGGTGTAGAGACATTGGTAGATGTCGTACAATTCCTCGAGGGTACGAAACAGATTGCTGCAACCAAAATATGCACAGACGCCTTATTGGCAGCATCTTCTAACCATATTGATTTGGATTTTTCTGAAGTAAAAGGACAAGAAAATGTAAAAAGAGCCATGGAAGTGGCGGCTGCAGGTGGTCACAATCTCATTCTCATTGGTCCACCGGGATCCGGAAAATCCATGCTCGCCAAACGATTACCATCCATATTACCTCCGCTATCATTATTAGAAGCATTAGAAACCACAAAAATCCATTCTGTTGCCGGCACCATGGGAAAGAACTGTTCCATTATGTGCCAACGTCCTTTTAGAAGTCCGCACCACACCATTTCTGATGTAGCACTTGTAGGTGGAGGGTCTATCCCGCAACCGGGCGAGATGTCATTGGCCCACAATGGAGTACTATTCTTAGACGAGTTACCCGAATTTAAACGTTCTGTATTAGAAGTAATGCGCCAACCTTTAGAGGACAGAAAAATTACCATCTCGAGGGCAGCACTAACAGTAGATTATCCTGCCAGTTTTATGTTAGTAGCGTCTATGAATCCATGTCCTTGTGGCTACTACAACCATCCCGAAAAGGAATGTGTATGCGCTCCGGGTGCTGTACAAAAGTACCTAAACCGCATATCAGGACCACTCATGGATCGAATAGATATACAAATTGAGGTAACACCGGTCCCCTTTGAAGAACTTAGCAATAGGCAAGCAAGTGAAAACAGCAGTAGTATTCGTGAACGCGTTATCAGAGCAAGAAACATCCAATTCCAACGCTATAGAAACGAAGAAAACGTGCATTGTAACGCACAAATGACTACACGACTCATCCAACAATATGTCGTTTTAGACGAGCAATGCAAATGCCTTTTAAAGCGAGCGGTAGATCAGCTAAAACTTTCTGCCCGTGCATACGATCGTATTCTAAAAGTAAGTCGTACCATTGCCGATTTAGAAGGAAGTAAAAATGTACTTGCCAAACATCTCATGGAGGCTATTACCTATCGAAACTTGGACCGAGAAAATTGGGCTGGATAGAGAACTTTATAGGTTCTCTATCAACTCTTTCATAATCAAGGTCATTTTGGGTTGCGCCTGATTGGCAATTTGCTGTACTTCCTCGTGTGACACCTCAACGACCTGTCCTGCAATGCCCAAATCGGTAATAATAGACATGGCAAACACCTGCATCCCGGCATGTACAGCAACGATTACCTCTGGCACTGTAGACATACCAACGGCATCTCCTCCTATGGTTCTAAAATAGGTATACTCAGCTGGCGTTTCAAAAGTAGGACCTGATGTCCCGACATATACGCCTTCTACTACCCTAATGCCATGGTTGGCAGCAATTTTTTTTGCTTTTTCGCGCAAAGCTTTGGTATAAGCCTTACTCATATCAGGAAAACGAACACCCAATGACGGTTCGTTTGCTCCACGCAAAGGATGTTCGGGGAAGGTATTGATATGATCGGTAATAATCATTAAATCACCTATTTTAAAGTCGGGATTCATGCCTCCTGCTGCATTAGAAACCAATAAGGTTTCCACCCCTAATGCTTTCATTACGCGCACAGGGAAAGTAACCTGTTTCATGCTATATCCTTCGTAATAATGAAATCGTCCCTGCATAGCTAACACCTTGGTGTTGCCCAACTGACCAATGATGAGTTTTCCCGAATGTCCTTCGACGGTTGACACAGGGAAATGGGGAATTTCTTCGTACGGTATCTCTTGTCGGTGGGTAATTTGAGTGGCCAACTCACCTAAGCCCGTACCTAATATAATGCCTATTTTGGGCAGATATTGCATCTTAGCTGCCAAAAAAGCAGCCGTTTCGTTTATTATTGCTAACATAATCTATGATTAATTGGTTAAATTCTCTTTCTTTGTCTTGCATAAAGCACACCTGTATAGGCAACGACCAAATAACATCGCAAAGCGATGTTGGAATATTTTCCTGTCCTACTATCTTCGCAGCATCTTTATCGGTAACAATCACGCAACGATTATCACCCGCCAACTGATTAAATTTTGCTTGAATCGTCAACCAATCAGATGTGGTATAGTGATGGTGATCCTTATAAGTAAGTACCGACACATGCGCTACTTTAGAAGACACATACTCCACCAAACCTTGTGGTTGGGCAATCCCCGAAACAAGCAAGACAGACATATCAGACGTAAGTTGCTTACGATGTTTTCCAAATACAGCTTGCAACTCTCCGTATTTATAATACGAAAAAAATAATCGTTGATAGGGACGAGGCGCTACCTCGTTGTACAAATAACGCAGTTCGATGGGCGTTAAATTGGAAGGACACTTGGTAATGACAATGACAGTAGCTCGATAGCGTGCAGCAGCAGGCTCCCGCAAAGTTCCTACCGGCAGTAACGCATCGTTGGTAATCAATCGGTTGTAATCGATTAGTAAAACAGACAATCCCGGATCTACATATCGATGCTGAAACGCATCGTCCAATACGACCACATCGGTGGATGGAAATTCTTTTTCTATATAATCAATTGCTTTACACCTATTTGCTTCGGCAATAACAATGGCATTAGGAAACTTTCGATAAATTTGATAAGGTTCGTCACCCAACTGACTACTATTACTATCGATCGATGCCACTTGCATGCCGTGGGATTTTCTTTTGTAGCCACGACTAATCATCGCCACCTTAAAGAACGATTGCAAAACGCCTATAATATACTCTACATGAGGAGTTTTGCCCGTTCCGCCAACCGTAATATTTCCTACGGAGATAACTGCCGTTTTAAAAGCTTTTGAGGGCAACCATCTGCTATCAAACAAAGCATTCCTTATGGCAATTATCATGCCGTATAACCATGCCAATGGCCAACAATACCAACGTTTTTTCATTGCATCGAACAATTTTCTTTCATAAATAAGTTGCTTTGCAGGGCATCCTATTGGACAAATATAATTAAATTATCAAGGATATAAAAGTTTTATCTGCGTTTTTTACAAGACAACTTACTCAACATCCGATGTAAATATGTTTTTCTTTTACCTTTTCTCGACATTTTTTTGTACTTTTGCGCACAGCAAATAATAATACGAATTATATGGAAAATATCAATTGGTCTGAGTTGGGTTTTGGCTACCTAAAAACAAATGCCAACGTTCGCTGCGAATACCACAACGGCAAATGGGGCGAATTAGAACTACATACAGAAGAAACTGTCAATTTGCACATGGCTGCTACGTGCCTACACTACGGTCAAGAAGCATTTGTAGGGCTAAAAGCATTCAAAGGGAAAGATGGCAAGGTGCGCATTTTCCGCATCGACGAAAATGCAAAACGTTTGGCGGCCTCGTGCAACGGCATTTGCATGCCTCCACTACCCGAAGGCGTATTTGAAAAAGCGGTAACCATGGCAGTAAAAGCAAATATGGAGTTTGTCCCGCCTTACGAAAGTGGCGCGGCCTTGTACATTCGTCCTGTATTGTTTGGCTACACCCCTCAGATTGGTGTTAATCCTGCCAAAGACTACTTATTCATCGTATTTGTATCGCCCGTGGGTCCTTACTTTAAAGGTGGTTTTTCTACCAATCCATACGTTATTACCCGTAAATACGACCGTTCGGCTCCTCTGGGCACCGGCATTTACAAAGTAGGTGGCAACTATGCTGCCAGCCTTGCCGCTCACCAAGAAGCACACGACAAGGGCTATTCTTCTGAATTCTATTTGGATGCAAAAGAAAAAAAATACATTGATGAATGTGGTGCTGCCAATTTCTTTGCCATCAAAGATAACACCTACATCACCCCAAAATCGACTTCTATCCTCCCCTCTATTACCAACAAGAGTTTAATGGTTTTGGCAGAAGAGTTGGGCTTAAAGGTAGAACGTCGTCCTATTGCAGAAGAAGAATTGAGCACTTTTGAAGAAGCTGGTGCATGTGGCACAGCAGCCGTAATCAGTCCTATCCAACGATTGGATGATTTGGACAACAACAAATCTTACGTCTTCTCTAAGGATGGCAAACCCGGCCCTATCAGCACAAAATTGTACCACAAACTACGTGCTATACAATATGGTGACGAGCCCGATACACATGGTTGGATTACATTTGTAGAATAATGAAATTTTTAATCATCAACGGTCCCAACCTTAACTTGTTAGGAAAACGAGAACCCGAAATATACGGCAACCAAGGATTCGAGTTGTACTTAGAGACCTTACGCCAACAATTTGGGCAGGCAACTATCGATTATTTTCAATCGAACGTTGAGGGAGAAATTATCAACAAGCTACACGAAGTAGGATTTGCATACACCGGCATTGTATTAAATGCCGGCGCGTATACGCACACCTCTATTGCCATTGCAGATGCCATCAAGGCCATTACCACCCCTGTGGTAGAAGTACACCTTTCTAATGTATTTGCGCGCGAAAGTTACAGACACGAATCGTTTCTTACTCCCGTATGTAAAGGTTGTATTTCCGGTTTTGGGTTAAAATCTTACCAGCTTGCATTGCAAAGTTTCTTACCCTAACAGATTGTATAGACAAAAAAGATAATTGTATAGCTGACAAAAATCATTTTTGTCAGCTATTTTTTTACTACTCGTTAAACTTTTAGCATTTTGTACCGTCTGTCACGTATGAAAAAACTAAATCTTACTCTATTGATGGCACTATGTACCATCTTTATGTATGCTAACAACCTAAAAATAAGCGGCACACTTATTGACTCCAATAGCAACGAACCATTTGCTTATGTAAACGTTGCCCTACACAAAGTTCCTAACAACCAACTTGCAACCGGCACATTGTCCGATATCGACGGAAAATTCGAACTTTACGCACCTGCCGGCAGTTACCAGCTAAACATCACATTTGTAGGGTATAAAACCATCACCAAATCAATTAGCTTATCAGAAGATAACCCACATCTGCGATTGGGCAAAATCAGCATGAAAGAAGACGCTCAACTCATCAAAGAAGTAGAAGTAGTGGGACAAAAGTCTGCCATGCAATTAGACATCGACAAGAAAGTTTTTAACGTCACGGACAATCTCATTGCAGAGGGAGCTTCTGCCACCGATATATTGGAAAATATTCCATCGGTCGAAGTTGATAACGAGGGCAATGTATCGCTACGCAACAATTCTTCTGTCGAAATCTGGATAAACGGAAAACCATCCGGTTTATCCGATACTGACAAAGGGCAAGTATTGGAAATGCTACCAGCCGAAACAATCGAAAAAGTAGAACTAATTACCAATCCATCTGCCAAGTACAACCCGGAAGGAAGCGTTGGGATCATCAATATTGTGATGAAAACATCCAGCAAAGGGGGGTATTTTGGTAGCGTATCGGCAGGTGCCAACTACCAAGAAGGCAACGATTATCCGGGAGGCAATCTCGGACTGAACTTTAATTACAATCAAGGCAAATGGGATTTCTTTTTGAATGCATCAGGCAGGCACAATTTACGTAGCAACAGCAGCTACAATAATCGAACCTCATTTGAGACAGGAGCAGATACCACCTATTTGAACCAAACCAGCCAAAATATCAATAAATTTTACAATGGATTTTTACGCACTGGTTTTACTTATCGAATTGACCAAAAAAATGAGATAGGCATGAGTGCATTTGGGGCGTACAACCATTTTGACAGAAACAACCTGCTTCATTACACCGGATTGAGCCAAGGTTTAGATACTACTTACGTGCGTAATCGAACTACAAACAGCGTTGGCGACATGGCATTTTACAATGCTTCCATCGACTACAAGCATAAATTTGTTGCCGACAAAGAAGAAATCACTGCCAATTTAAACTATTTTGGCAGGTACAGGGATAATAATAGCTACTACCACAACTGGCAAAATCAAGAAAATGCCACCATTCAGTCCACCGAATACCAAACGCAACACGAAATCGGACATAGTGCATCGGCTCAGGTAGACTATTTCAACAGATTTACTCCTAACTCTAAATTAGAAGCAGGTGCAAAAGCCAGTTTCGACATAAAAGATAGTCAGGATCGTAGTTTTGATGCCTCGCACACAGAGATAACAGATCGTTACAACCCTTTTTTGTACATCGAACAAATTTACGCTTTGTATGCCAGTTATGGTAATAAATTTGATTGGTTTGGTTTTCAAGTAGGCGTTAGAGGAGAGGAAACCATTACACAAGCTAACGATGTAAAACGTTCGTACTTTCAGGTCTTTCCTTCTGCCTACTTATCCTTCGAATTGCCCAAATCTAACGAAATTCAGCTTAACTATACCCGACGTATTAACCGTCCAAGAGGAAGACGCATTGATAGCTACATTGACCGCAGTGACCCCTCTAATATCAGCTACGGGAATCCATGGTTAATGCCCGAATTTAGCAACAATGTAGAATTAAATTACCTTAAAACATGGGACGAACACACCTTATCTGCAGGTCTGTACTATGCTTACACAGAAAATGTCATTCAACGCGTTAGCAAATTGAGAGCAGATGGTGTCATGGAAAATACTTTCGAAAACCTTAACTATTCGCATAATGCAGGCATCGAACTGATTGCAAAGAACAGATTGTTTAAAAATTACCTTGACCTAACCACCAGCATAACAGGATATTACTACAGTTTAGGAGAAAACGAGCAGTACAATATTGCCCGTACCGAAACTTTCTCATGGAACGCACGTATCAACGCAAACGTTAAAATACTAAGCAACCTATCTGCGCAAATTACAGCTTTCTACAATGCTCCTCGTTTAGTCGCACAAGGTAGCGTGGATCATCGATATGGTCTTAATGCCGGCATCAAAGCTTCTTTCTTCGACAAAGCATTGAGCGTCAACTTTACCGTAAACGACATCCTCAATTCACGAGCTAACAGCATGCGTACCAATTACAGCGACAATTTCTACCAAGAAAGCGGGAATACATCCATGGGCAGAACCTATCGACTATCTGTGTCGTATAATTTTGGCAATATGAAGCCCAAACGCACCAAGACACCTGCCATTAATAACAACAACAGCACGGATGGGCTTGAAGAGGAAATGAACACTGATTTTTAAAAGTTTAATGCAAAAGGCAAGGTTTTTCCTTGCTTTTTGCGTATTTTTGTAGCAAAATTAAAAATACGTATATGAAAAAAATAATCTTAATTTGTGTCACTTGCCTAATGGCCTCATTTGCCATGTCGCAAGAATTGTCATACACCGAGAGTCCATACACCTCCGCAAGTGGAGCGAAACCCGCCATCAAACAAGTTCTTAACTACGACAAAAACCTCATCATCGGATACGAAATTACTTTTAACTATCCGGTAGAAGATATTGAAGCTGCCGTTGTAAAACGATTGGCTACCGAAGGCGTTGAAGGTAAACAGAAAAAGACCTTCTACATCTTCCAAGGCATAAAATACAACTACCTATGGGATAAAAAATTTGATATGTACATGGCATTTGTTGGTTCTAAAAATGCCGGAACCATAAAAGTTATCCTATCAACCGGTTACGACAACTTTATCATCCCTACACAGGATAATATTACCACCGACAAGATGTTTAAATGGCTAACAGAGTTGGATATAGATATTCAACAATACCGCTATGATGTCGCTATGGTGGCACACCAAGAAGAATACAAGGACATTGATAAGGAGCTAAGTAAATTAGAAAAGAAACGCAACAACGTTGAAAAGAAACTTAAAAAGAATGCGAATGCACAATCTAAATTTGAAGCCAGCCGTACCATTGTTACCGAAAACTCGGTAAATATTGATACCAAAAAGATTGAAAAAGAACAAAAGAAAGCGCAACAACTAATTGAGGAAAGAAGCAAATTAGAAGCTGAATTAGCTGCCATCAATAAGGACATTACCAATGTTCGTTCCGATTTATCCAAAAAGAACACTGCCATAGCGGAACTAAAGAAAGAGCAACCCCGCACTAATAACAGTAAATAATGGAAGCTGTTTTTCGACTTTTTGAACAATTTAGCGGAGCCCGTCCAAACCAATATCGGTTATTGTCGGGCTCCGGCTCTGATAGGGTGTACTACAGGTTATGGGATCAGAGCCAAACTTATATTGGCGTTTATGGGTCGGACATCCAAGAAAACAATGCGTTTTTTGCAGTAACCAATCAGATGGAGGCTTGTGGTATCCCAACACCTAAGATATTGTGCATTTCGGAAGATAAACACGCTTACCTACTCAGCGACTTGGGAGACGAATCGCTATTCTTTGACCACATTGCCAAAGGATTTACAGCACAGACCATCGACTTGCTACACAAAACCATTAGTTATTTGCCACGTATTCAATTTGAGGTCGCTAAAAACCTGGATTTCTCGGTATGCTATCCACAAGTAAGTTTTGACAAACGCACCATCTTCTGGGACCTTAACTATTTTAAATACAGTTTTTTAAAACCCAGCAAGATCGGATTTAACGATGCGCTTTTGGAAGATGACTTTGATGCACTTTGCGCTGATTTATTAAAGACCCAATCCCCTACCTTTATGTACCGTGATTTTCAATCACGTAACGTAATGATAGTGAATAATGAACCTTACTTTATCGACTACCAAGGAGGCCGAAAAGGACCATTCTACTACGATTTGGTATCATTTGTGTACCAAGCAAAGGCAGCTATTCCACCTGCAATCAGAGAGAGCCTCATTAACACATACAAAGAAGCCCTTAAGCCCTACTATCAGGTAGACGATGCCCTTTTTTCGCAACAAGTAGCCTTGTTTGCCCTATTCAGAAATTTACAAGTATTAGGAGCATACGGGTTTAGAGGACTCATTGAACAGAAAGCACATTTTATTAGCAGCATTCCTTATGCTATACAGGGCTTGCAACAGTTACTACAATCCAACGATTACAGCGCCTATCCTTACTTACAAGGTATCCTCGAATCGTTGGTCGAAAAATACCATACAGAACTCCCACAATCGTGTATCGCCCCCGACCAATTATGCGTTGATGTGTATAGTTTTTCGTACAAAAAAGGTATTCCTACTGATTATTCGGGCAATGGAGGCGGTTTCGTTTTTGATTGCAGGGCTATTCACAATCCCGGCAGATACGAACCATACAAGCAACTAACCGGATTGGATCAACCTGTAATCGACTTTTTGGAGGAAGATGGAGAGATACTGCCCTTTATGGAGCACGTGTATGCACTTGCCGATCCCGCCGTCGAACGATACATAAAACGGGGATTCACCCACCTTCAATTCTGCTTTGGATGCACAGGGGGACAACACCGCTCGGTATATGGAGCACAACATTTAGTCGAACATCTTGCAAAAAAGTTTGGTGTACAAGTACGACTGTACCACCGAGAAAGGGATATAAAACAATACTTTAATTGCCTACCTGTATGAAAGCATTCATTTTTGCCGCCGGATTAGGAACACGTCTTAAACCTCTTACCGATACCATGCCTAAGGCCTTAGTACCTGTTGCCGATAAACCCTTATTACAGCATGTGTTAGATAAGCTACAAGCAGAAGGATTTGACAAGTTTGTCGTAAATATTCATCATTTTGGCGAACAAATAATATCTCACCTACGCTCGTATATCGCAGAAGGTAGCGTAGTTATATCGGACGAAAGAGCAGCGCTTTTAGAAACAGGGGGAGCCATAAAAAAAGCCATACCATTACTTGGCAATGACTCTTTCTTAATTCACAATGTCGATATTCTATCCAATGCTCGGACTGCCCATTTGATGCAACAACATACAAAAATGCAAGCGGCAGCTACACTACTTGTTAGCAAGCGTCAAAGCAGTCGCATGTTACTTTTCGATGCTGACATGCGCCTCAAGGCTTGGACAAACACACTAACGGGCGAGGTAAAAACGCCTTATCCCAACTTGGATATATCTCTGCTAACACCAATGGCCTTTAGTGGCATTCACTGCTTTTCGCCTGTGCTTTTTGACGCTACGAAAAACTATCCCGACAAGTTCTCTATCATTGATTTTTATTTGGACCAGTGCCTATCTTTCCCCATCTATGGATATGTGCAAAAAGACTTAAAGCTACTCGATGTAGGGAAAATAGATTCGTTAGAGAAAGCCAACGATTTTATCGAATTGTCTTAAGTGCTCTATAAGTGTTCGTGGTGATGATGGTCGGATTCTAACCCCTTCTGTACACGCTGCAACCATTTTCCTGCTGCTTCCCAACTGTTTAAAAGCCATCCTCCACAATCAGGGCAATGCGCATCTGCTCCACAATCGCGGCACATATTAAACTTTTTCCCACAATGATCGCACGTAAATTGTGTCGTTTGTAATAATTTTCCCCCCAAACTTGTTCCACATTTTACGCAATTTATAGGGGTAGCTTGCGGTCGTTTTACCAAACAATTTAAACGAGGCGTAGGATAAGTTGGACGAGGACCGTATGGGGATGAATTGTTGTCTTTCATGGATACTTATTCTTTTCAAGGCGAAATTACAACAAAAAATCAAGTTTTGGGAGAGCAAGGCAAAAAAAAATAAGATGTATAGGAATTATGATAAAGGTATCTTACCTGCAAAAGCATGAGGGCAAAGCCCGAAT
The DNA here is from genome assembly GCA_017508305.1 of Paludibacteraceae bacterium. Taxonomy (GTDB): domain Bacteria; phylum Bacteroidota; class Bacteroidia; order Bacteroidales; family Paludibacteraceae; genus Enterocola. Next base: position 36,537 of record JAFVZF010000002.1, read on the forward strand.
AAGATAAACGGCACCTCGAATTTATCTTTACTCAACACTATGTGTTTCGTGAAGATAAACGGCACCTCGGCAAAAGCAAAATCAAGGATTTTGTTTGTAAGTTAAAGCAAAAGCATGAATAAGCAAGCTTCTCATGCTTTTGCTTTAACTTATACAAAAAAGCTGGGCTTTTTTGCTTTTGCCCTCGGTTTGTATTATCTTTGCCACATAGTTTATAAAGAAATATACCATGAAAATAGCACTTATCGGTTATGGAAAGATGGGCAAAACCATCGAACAAATTGCCCTTAGTCGCGGACACGAAATAGTAAGCCGCATCGATATTGATAACCAAGAAGAATTTGAATCCGAAGCTTTTAAAAGTGCCGATGTTGCCATAGAATTTACAGCCCCAAAAGTAGCCGTTCAAAACTACAAAAAAGCTTTTCAAGCCGGCGTATCTGTCGTTTCCGGTACTACAGGATGGACCGAACAAATGCCAGAAATTCAGACGCTATGCAAGCAAAAAAACGTTGCTTTTTTTTGGGCATCCAACTTTAGCTTAGGGGTAAACATCTTTTTTGCCGTCAACGAATATTTGGCTCGCATCATGAACCAATTCCCTGCCTACCAAGTAAGCATGGAAGAAACGCATCACACCCAAAAGTTGGATGCACCCAGTGGCACTGCCATTACGTTAGCAGAGGGTATCCTAAATAACATTGACAGAAAAAACAATTGGCAATTAAGCGAAGAAAAAGCTGCCGACCCCATCCTTGCCATTAAAGCTATTCGCGAAGGAACAGTACCCGGCATCCATACCATCCAATACGAGTCTGATTTTGACTACATTACCATTACTCATGACGCCAAAAATCGCAACGGTTTTGCTTTAGGCGCTGTATTGGCTGCCGAATTTACATATGGCAAGAAAGGTTGTCTTGGCATGAAAGATATGTTTAAATTTTAACTATGATTGCAATTAAAGATATAAAAGCAAAACAATGGATAAAGGCATGCTTAGCATGCTTGGCATACATCCTATTCATCGCGTGGGTAGGGAACTATTGGTGGTTACTATTACTACCCATAATTGCCGATATCTATCTAACAAAATTTATTCCATGGACCTTTTGGAAAAAGGTAAAAAATCCACGCCTATATAGTATACTGAGTTGGATCGATGCCATTGTTTTTGCATTGATTGCCGTCTATTTTATCAACAATTTCGCCTTCCAAAACTACCAGATTCCCTCGTCATCACTCGAAAAATCACTTTTGGTGGGCGACTATTTGCTGGTAAGTAAAGTTCATTATGGACCACGCGTTCCCATGACGCCCTTGTCCATGCCTTTGGTTCAACATACCTTTCCGTGGGGAGGCCAATCATTCAGCACCTCCATCCAATGGGATTACCGCCGATTAGCAGGATTAGACACAATCAAAGCGCTCGACATTGTTGTATTTAATTTTCCTGCCGGTGATACGGTAGCTTCTATGGTTCCTAATCCCGACTACTATCAACTGTGCCAACATTACGGCCGTAGTACTATTTATCAACATCCCGAACAATTTGGCAAAGTGGTATGGCGTCCTGTCGATCGCCGCGAAAACTACGTAAAACGTTGTGTTGGGCTTCCCGGCGATACACTGCAAATCATCAATAAACACATTTATATCAACGGGAAAGAACAAGAAGAACCCAAAGGTGTACAATTTAATTATTTGGTATGCACAGATGGTCGCCCCATTAGCGACAAGCAGTTTGACATGTTAGGCATCAGCAATGACGACAGGCACTTAATTAACACTTGGCGTGACGGCAGAGCCATCCTCCAATACATGGATTTTTCTCCCATCAATGGCAATTACCCTCCCGTATACTATTTGCCTTTAACGGCAAAAACCTGCCAACTTATCAAAGGATTGCCACAAGTGGTATCTGTCATTGACGATCCCAACCTATTCTCGGGAAAAGTATTTCCACAAAGCATAGATAATTGGAACCGCGATAATTACGGTCCTATCTATATTCCTCGTAAGGGAGCCACCACCCCGCTCACATTGCAAAATCTTCCTCTTTACGATCGCATCATTCGGGTTTATGAAGGCAACGACTTGACGGTCAAAGATAGTATCATCTACATCAATGGCAAGGTAGCGCAGTCGTATACCTTTAAAATGAACTACTATTGGATGATGGGTGATAATCGACACAACTCCGAAGATTCTCGCTATTGGGGGTATGTTCCAGAAGATCACATTGTAGGGAAACCGTTGTTTGTGTGGTTATCAATTGATTAAGACCAACCATTTTTCAAATCCATTAGATGGAACCGTTTGTTTCGTAGTGTTGATAAGATGCGATGAATACATCTCCCATCATAACCCCTTTTTATGCCGGTAATATCCAATATTACAGCAAATTGGCACACTATCCGTCTCTTATTGCAGACGTTTTTCAACACTACGAAAAACAAACATTTCGGAATCGATGTCGGATAATGACAGCTGGAGGTATCATGGATTTGATTATTCCGGTAGTAAAACCAAACGGCAACAAAACCATTGACAAAGACATCAAGATACTGAACGATGGTTGGCAAAAGATACATTGGAGAGCACTGGAAGCTGCCTATCGAAACAGCCCATTTTTTATGTATTACGAGGATGATATTCGTCCTTTCTACCAAAAAGATTTTACCTTTCTTGCAGACTTTAACCTCACACTCACAGAGTGCTTATGTGGGCTTATTGGCATCTATCCTAACATACAACAAAGCACACAATACATAGAAAGGGGGAGCTCTATCGATTTAAGGCAAGCTATGCCATGTAAGAAGGATAGCATGGATCCACATTTTCGGGTCTCTCCATACTATCAAGTATTTGCTGATAAAAGTGGATTTATACCTAACTTAAGCATCTTAGATTTATTGTTTAACATGGGAAATGAAGCTATCCTTGTTTTGCAAAAATCCTATTTACCATGAAACGAGCGTTACCTCTTCTTTTTCTTTGTTTGCTTTGCTTTCAAAGCCACGCCCAGATTGAATGCGATGGCATGCCAACACCCATGCCCACCACTACCTATTCGCCACTGCGTTCTGCCAGCTCGTTATATACTGTTGTAGAAATTGATACCACCCAACGCCTTACACACGAGCTACGTATACACCCGGTCGGTCACGTAGGAAAATTTAATTTTACACCTGCCAATCATGGCATATGGACCATACGCGAGGATGGCATGCGCATATGGCGTATGGGAATTATCTCTCCGGGTGCCACTGCTATCAGTGTGGTGATAGACCAGATAGACATTCCCAACGATGCCAAGTTTCTTGTCTACAATCCTACACAAACACAAGTATTAGGGGCTTTTGACATTTCATCCATCGGCAAGGAGAACATGCTACCCATACGACCCTTAATGGGCGACAGTTTGATTTTGGAATACCAAGAACCCATGGATAGTCCTATAGAAGGGACATTTCGCATCGAGCGCATTGCGCACAATCGCTCAACGGGCACCTTTAACGCTTCTAACAAATGTAGTCCAAATGCTCTCTTTACAAACGATTTGCCTCAACAGAAACAAGCAGTGTGCTTGCTCTACATTGTGTCCGATACACAATCTTACTATGCAAGCGGCTGTTTAATTAACAACACCGAAGGGAAACCGTATGTTTACACTGCTGCTCATAATCTTAAATCAATAGACGATGCACCACGTACGGTCTTTTACTTTAACTATGCCGTTACCGCACAAGATAGTACCATACGTGGCACCGAAGAATGCACTATGGCAGGTAGCATTGCTCGTGCTTGGGCAACCGACTTGGATATGGCCTTGTTAGAGCTTACCCAGATGCCTCCTAAAGACTATCGCATATACATGGCAGGATGGACACGTACACGAAACCCACAGGCCCCATTGATTAGCATACAGCACCCATTAGGCGATAGCAAAAAAATGAGCTACGACTACCAAAATCCTGTTATCAGCAATTATAATGGCTACCTTGCCAACCAAATTAACAATGGTTGGTGGTACATTGCCCAATGGGAGAAAGGCGTAACAGAAAAGGGATCTTCCGGGTCACCACTGTTTGAACAAAACGGTAGAATCATAGGTGCATTGACAGGGGGTAGTTCTACCTGTGCCAAGCCTATAGGCGATTTCTATGCACGATTGGATACCGCATGGAATCATCACAGCGAATTCGACAAACAGTTGGCACATTGGCTATCTCCCAACCAATCAGACCTGCAATACATGGACGGCATAGATCCTTACGCCACCACCAAATGTGAGCGTTTACAACACATCCAAAAAGGCCAAACCATTGCCGTCTACAAACATAAAAGTGGCTACTATAGTGGGCACAACCTACTTAAACACAGTGCTTTTGCCGAAAAATATACCTTAGAAAAGGAGGGATGGGTGTATGGAGTATATGTTATGCCTGCCTTAGGGTACTACAATGCCAATGTACCGGTATATCTTTGCATATACAGCGGAGATGATGCGCCACAACAGCTATTGAGTAAAACCCTTGTAAAGCCACTCTCTCCTTTCTGTAATCGAATTGGCGAATGGAAGAACAACATCAAGCTCACATGGAGCGACAAAGAAAACTACGTTCGATTAAAACAGCCGATAGCAGTACCACAACAATTTTATGTAGGAGTAGAAATTCAATACGACCAGCTATCCTATACCGACTCCTTGGTTCTTTACAATACCATACAAGACACCAACCATGCATTTTACAAGGAGGGAACCACTTGGAAACCTTTCTCACAGCATAGCATCACTCCCATCAATCTCTCCCTGTGGATAGAACCTGTTATCTCCTACCATTTTGAGACGGGTATCGAAGAAGAAAAGGCATACACTCCGCATGTTTATCCCAATCCCACCACAGACAAGGTATATTGGGAGGACACCTATTATACTTCGTACTATTTATACACCCTGCAAGGCAAACTAATTGCACAAGGAGAAAATAGTAATTCCCTGAGGATACCCGACAAGGGTATCTATCTGTTGTACCTGCACGATGGCAAACAACATCATAGTATTCACAAAGTCATTCGCTACTAATGCACCATAGCACACAAGGAATCGTCTTAAACTGCACCCAATACAAAGACAATGCCTATATTGTTTCCATTTTTACCAAAGCATTTGGCAAGGTCAGTTATACCGTATATCGACCACAAAGCAAGCACGCAAAAATAAAAATGCAACATATACAGGCTATGTCATTGATTGAGATGGTGGTTGAACACCGCGAAAAAAAAGAGGTCCAACAACTGATAGAAGCCAAACTGCTACCAGTGTCTCATCTCTTACACGATAACCCCGAAAAAATTTCCATCTGTTTTTTTATGGCAGAGGTGATTCATAAAACGCTCGAGAACATCAATGCCGACGAGGAGTTGTTCCAATTTATCGTAAAAAGCATGGAATATTTAGCTGAAAGCAAGCATTTTGGTTTGTTTCCTATACAGTTTCTACTGACTTATGCTCGCTACATCGGCATTTATCCCTACGATAACTTAGAGAACGAATGGATTAAACTGCAATCCACAACCGACCAACAACTACTGACGGTGGTGCTTGCTAACGAAAATCTACTAAACCGAACAGAACGCAAGAAAGCACTACAACTGCTGCTTTCTTACTACCAATACTATCTGCCCGGAATGGGGAAACTAAGGTCACTGGATGTCCTCACCGAAATTTTTAGTGCGTAAATAGGCTGCCAAATACTCTTGTTCGGGCTGACCCGGAGTTGGCACAAATGTAGTAACATTTAATTTACCAATGGCATGCATATCCATTATGGAGCTATAACCCGAACGACAATAAATACGCTCAGCTTGCAGAAGTAATTGACATAACTCAGCAGCAGGCATACTTGCCACGACTCGTACCTTTCCTTTCCAATACTCTCTACCGGCATATTGTGGCAATCCCTGTACCAACACCACTTGTTGAGAGGCATCCACCTGCAAGCTATCCAACAAATATTGCTCAAAAATAGTTCGTTGTGGCTCGACGCCCGATACTACTGCCACAGTAAGCGACCGCGTTTGTACCGGCTGTTGCGGCATAGAGAAACGACTGAGTGGACCTATATACTTACAATTTTGTGGCAATGGCAGTTGATGCGACAACTCACCAGCCAAGCAAGCAGTCTGCGACTCATAATCAGGTATCCAACATTCATCGTATTTACGAATCAGCTTACGATGACAGTATGCTGCCAACGGCTCTAAGAAACAAAAAGGGGAGGGAAACTTGATTGCGAGCTGGTGGGTAATATAAATACTTTTCACCGCTGGATGATAGCAACCAAATCGATTGTCCGAGACTATTTGAGTAATCGCATATTGCCGAACAATTCTTTTAAGTTCTTTATGTTCTTGTAAGGTTCTATATAGCAAACGGGGGAATGCCTTTAATACGGCTCCCACCTGCGATGTCCCAGACGAATAACGAAGTGTAAAAGAAAGAAAATCGATTGCAACAAGTGTCGGAAACTCTTGGCAAAGCAACCTATAGGAAGGACCTGATCCCGCAATAAACACCTGATGACCCTGTTTTAAGAAGGTATAAATAAGGGGGATGCAACGTGTAGCATGTCCCAACCCCCAATCTAATGGACAAACCAATATACGCTGTTGCGTCATGGTGTTACCAACGTATTGATTCCTAATTGTTTCACTTTTTGAGCAATTCGCTTTAACTCTTCCTCTCCGATATGCTCAATCCCCTCGATAGGAACTTTTCGATTAATGCTGTACAGCTGCACCAACGATGGTTGAATTTTCTTTATTGCTGCCAACCATGCCTGAATTTCAGTTTCTGTTGTATTATCTACTCCCGCACCTCTTAAAAACATGGTTTGGATGATACATTTTCCCTGAAAACCAGATAGCTGTTCTATCAACTTATCCATCGAAAAATGGGGAGAAACAGGACGATTCATTTTTTGTAATGTATCGGCTATTGCACTATCTAATTTTAAAATGGCATTATCCACCTGACGCAGGCCTTCTACCACAGATGGATTTGCCAACTGCCACGCATTCGTTAACACAGATAATTTAGCTTCTGGGAAATACTGATTGCGTAATTTTTGTGTATCCAACACAATCTCTTTAAATGCGGGATGCAAGGTAGGCTCTCCATTTCCGGCAAAAGTAAACGTATCAATAGGAACTCCACCTTCTTGCTGGTATGCTTTCAATTTATTTTCTAATGCTACACGTACTTGTTCTCTACTGGGCAACTGTGTATCTTCCCTGCCATCAGCATTAAGTCCGCATTCACAATAAATACAATCAAACGAGCAGATCTTACCGCGTTGAGGCAACAAATTGATGCCCAACGACACACCTAACCTACGGCTCTTTATCGGACCAAATATCGTCGTATCAAACAACATGTTATGCTTTCAATAAATTTTCTTGTGCCTTTTCTACTTTTTCAAAACCAAATCCTTTTACAACTTCGCACATCAACTGTCGAATTTGATCGTTACATAAATTACCGATACTTCCCTCGTGCGTATGTCGGATATGCTTATCCGGAGTAAAATGACCCGCTTCTATTTCCAAACCAACTTGCTTGTAAGCATCACGGAATGGGGTTCCCGCCAATGTACGCTTATTCACCTCTTCTACGCTAAATATAAGGTCGTATTTGGAATCCTCTAAGATATGTTCGTTTACCTTGATTTGTTCTATCATGCTACGTGTCATTACCAAGATGTCTATCATTTCATCGAACATTGGCAAATAGACTTCTTTGATAATTTGTAAATCACGAAAATAACCAGACGGCAAATTATTGATAATCATGGCAATCTGCTGAGGAATTCCTTGCAACTTATTGCATTTTGCTCTGGTCAATTCAAATACATCCGGATTCTTTTTGTGGGGCATTATACTACTACCGGTGGTAAATTGATCGGCCAATTTCAAAAATCCAAAGTTTTGGCTGGTATACATGCAACTATCAAAAGCTAACTTCGATATGGTTCCTGCCACTGATGCCAACGCCGATGCCACAATGCGTTCTGTTTTTCCACGGCCCATTTGAGCGTACACCACATTGTAGTCCATGCTATCAAAGCCCAATAGATCGGTAGTTAATTGGCGATTTAAAGGAAAAGAATTGCCATAACCCGCCGCCGATCCCAATGGGTTACGATTAACAATCTTGTAGGCACTAAGCAGTAGTTGCATATCGTCCACCAAACTTTCTGCATAAGCACCAAACCACAAGCCAAAAGACGAAGGCATGGCAATCTGCAAATGGGTATATCCGGGCAAAAGCACATCCTTGTATCGATTGCTTTGTTGTATCAAAGCCTCAAACAAAGCCACTACCTCTTGTACCACCTCTTGCAATTTGGCACGTGTAAAAAGACGCAAATCTACCAATACCTGATCGTTACGCGAACGACCACTGTGCAATTTTTTGCCAACATCACCCAAAAGCATCTCTACTTGCGAATGAATATCTTCTACACCGTCCTCTATTTCAAATTCTCCCTGCTGAATGGTCGCGTATATATTTTTCAGTCCTGTCAATAATTCCTGCAAATCTTGCTCGGTCAATAAGCCCACCGACTGCAACATCGTTGCATGTGCCATAGAACCCAACACATCGTACGGAGCCAAAAACATATCCATTTCTGCATCACGCCCAATTGTATAGCGTTCGATGTCTTTATCAACACGGGTTTTCTTTTCCCATAACTTCGTAGCCATAATATCTTAATACGGAATTTTTGCCAACAAAGTGGCTATTTGATTTACACCATCTTTTAATTTGTCACCCACCATCATTTTAAGCATAAAAGGGACATCCGCTTTTAGCGTAACTTTCATTTTTGTATCGTACGCTTCTTTCTCTACCAACTGAATCCACAAATAGACCTCAACAGGTGTCGCATCACCAGAAAATTTAATGGTTTTATTCGGCTCTCTTTCGATGATTTTAAAGCCCATCTGACCAAAATTATCAATCGTAAACCTACAGGTATCTGCTGTTACAGCAATATCCTTTACTTTTTCGGTTGCTTGCGGAGGTAAATTGTCCAACAATGGTTGTAAGTTTTCTAAATTTGACAATTTAGAAAAAATTTGCTGTGCAGATGCTTGTATGTGAACAACATTGCTTTCGTATGTTTCCATCGTTACTATTTTTGCCAATTAGAAGGATCTTTACGCCATTCTTGCAAGGTAGGAATAACCGATTCGTCAATATAATGGGTAGCAGCTGCCAATTCCAACAATGCATTGTAGTTAGAAAGTGTGGTAAGTTCTACACCTGCCGCTTCAAATTGTTCTTGTGCCAAGGGGAAACCATAAGTAAATATCGCCACCATTCCTAACACATCAGCTTTCTTTTCATTGCGTAAGGCAGCCACAGCCTTAAGGCTACTACCACCAGTCGAAATAAGGTCTTCTACTACAACCACCTTTTTACCTTCTTCCAAATAGCCTTCTACCAAGTTTTCCATACCATGGTCTTTTTTAGAAGAACGTACATAAACGAAAGGAAGCCCCAACGCATCTGCCACCAAAGCACCTTGCGCAATTGCACCTGTTGCAACGCCTGCAATCACTTCGACATCCGGATATTTTTCCATGATAATGCGCGCCAACTCCAGTTTAATGGTACTGCGCACTTTGGGGTACGACAATGTTTTGCGATTATCACAATAAATGGGCGATTTCCAACCCGAAGCCCATGTAAAAGGTTGGTTGGGTTGCAATTTTACAGCTTCTACTTCCAGTAGCTGACCCGCTACTAATTTTTCTACGGTATTCATATCGACTATTTAATAAAATTACTACTATTGATTGTTTGCAAAGATACAACATATTTATCAGTTGTCAAACAGAGAGTTGTCCTCACAAACAGCGGTATAGACCACATTTACAGCATATACCCACGCCACTTTTCAATAAGCTGCTGCATGTCGGCAGGAAGTTCGGAATTAAAAAACATACGTTGATGCGTACGAGGATGCTCAAAACCAAGTGTTTTGGCGTGTAAAGCCTGCCGCGGGCATATTTCAAAGCAGTTTTTTACAAATTGCGTGTATTTGGCTTGCGTAGTTCCTTTCAACACTTGATCCCCTCCATACCGTTCATCGTTAAAAAGTGGATGCCCCAAATGTTTCATGTGTACCCTAATTTGATGGGTACGACCCGTTTCCAGTTGACATTGTACAACACTTACGCAGTTAAAATGTTCTAATACCGTATAGTGCGTTACTGCATGCTTACCTCCTTCTTTATCGGGGGGATACACTGCCATTTGCAACCTATCTTTAGGATTTCTGCCAATATAGGTATCAACAGTACCTTGTCTTTCTGTCGGGACACCCCACACCACCGCCTGATACAATCGTTCGGTAGTTTTATAAAAGAATTGTTTCGCCAAAAACATCTTGGCATAATCGTTCTTTGCCACTACAAGCAACCCAGAGGTATCCTTATCAATGCGGTGCACTAAGCCCAAACGAGGATCAGAGGCATTGAATGTTTCGTTTCCGGCAAAATGGAATGCCAAAGCGTTGAGTAAAGTTCCCTCAAAGTTGCCATGACCGGGATGTACCACCATCCCCGGTGCTTTATTAACAACCAACAGGTCATCATCCTCGTAAACAATATCAAGAGGAATATTCTGGGGAATAATATCAGTATCACGAGGCGGATAATCCAATACAATGGTTACCACATCTGCCGGTTTTACCTTGTAATTGGGCTTGGTCGTTTTTTCATTTACCAATACATTACCTGCCTGCAATGCCGCCTGAATTTTAGTACGAGAAGCATGCTGTATACGATCTGCCAAAAAACGATCGATACGCATCAATGTCTGCCCCGGATCCGCCACAAATCTAAAATGCTCAAAGCGTTCCAGATCAGAGTTTTCCTCTTCCAATTTATCTGCTTGCAGCTCTTGATCAATCATAGTTATAAAAAAGAACCTTCGCCAAACAACGCATCAGTTGTTTCTTCGATATAAACAGAATCTTTCATCAGAGAATCATCTTGCATGGTAATATCACCTTGCCCCACATGCAGAATAATTTGTGAGCGAAATGGCAATTTTTGTGCTGCACGGATAGAATCGCCGTTATACTCCACAAACAACACTAAATCTTTAAACTCAGAAGGTTCGTATTTAATTTCTTTAATTTCAAACTCTGCGCCCTCTATCTGTACCCTTGCTTGACGCAACGACATATCAACCACATCCGGAAAAGGTATCATCTGTGCCATCTTGGCATTTACTACCAAATAGATTCTGCGACCCTCTTTTACCAATGAGCCTGCCGCCGGATTCTGTTCCAAGACTATACCCGGATTGGCAGTAGGACGAAATACAGAATCAATCACTGCCGACTGCAAAGAAACCTCTTCTAACATTGATGCGGCCATTTCGACTGTAGTACCGCGTACATCAGGCACCACATTTGCTTGTCCATGACGGGTATAATCGTCTAACCAAAAAAATACTCCTACTAAAACCCCTATTACCAACAAAAACATAGCCACAAAATGTGCTAAAATGGGGTGCTTTTTAAAAAAATCAAAAAATTTCACTGCGATATTCTAATTAAATCATCAAACCATCTAATAATTGAATATAGTACGCTATTGCCTGCTCAATTTCTGACACAACAATGTACTCATCTGCTGTATGCGAACGTGCCGAATCTCCCGGGCCCACCTTAACAGAAGAGAAAGGCATTAACGCCTGATCTGACATCGTTGATGATCCAAAAATTCCCCGTTTCATCGACAAATGTCTACATACAACAGGATGTTGCTTATCTATTCCTGAGGCCCGCAATCGCATGGATCTCGGTTCTATATCCGAGTGCATATTGGCACGCATAACAGCCAATACTTCTTGATGCGTATAGCAATCTGTAAGTCGCACATCAGCCGTAAATTTACAAGTATCCGGAACAACATTATGCTGACTACCCGCCTCTATCATGGTTACCGTCATTTTTACACGTCCTAATACATCCGATTCTTTAGGAAATACATAATTTTTACACCATTGAATGTCCTCTATCGCCCGATAAATAGCATTTACACCTTCTTCTCGTGCCGCATGCCCCGACCTTCCATGTGCCACGCAATCTACCACCATCAGTCCTTTTTCTGCCACCGCCATTTCCAAACCTGTAGGTTCACCAACAATGGCCAAATCGATAGCAGGCAGCTGCTGCAGTAGGAGTTCCACCCCATTTTTTCCCGATACTTCTTCCTCGCACGATAGCCCTAAAATAAGGTTATAAGATTGTTGGGTTCTACGCAAATAATCAAAAGCAGCCATTAACGAAACCACAGAAGCATGGGCATCATTAGCTCCCAATCCATAAATACGACTCCCTTCTTGCGTTGCTGCAAATGGTTCTTTTGTCCAGCTATCCCGAGGTTTAACAGTATCAATATGCGAATTGAGCAAGATAGTTGGTTTGGTAGCATCGTACGTATGGGCATAACTATATAGATTATTGCCAACACGTTGCACGTTCCACCCTCTTTTTTGCCAATATTCCTGCAAAAAATCAGCTTTCACACTCTCCTCCTTACTAATAGAAGGAATGGCTATCAACCTCATTAACAGCTGTATAATATCAGATATATCCATTTTTGCGTCTTTTTCTGTACAAAAATAATCAATTAAAGCAATCCCACCAAATTACCATGAAATCATGTACAATGATGGCATCATTTTTCTGTGTCAGAAAAAAACACTACTTTTGCATTGTAATAAAATCACCATGCGAAAATTATCCGTCACAGAATTACAACGCATCGACATCGATACTTTTAAGCAAAGTCAAAAAATCCCCCTAACGATTATTTTAGACAATGTACGTAGCCTGCACAATGTAGGTTCTGTTTTTCGTACAGCAGATGCCTTTCGTATCGAACATATTTATCTGTGCGGCATAACTGCCACTCCTCCTAATGCCGAAATTCACAAAACAGCATTAGGTGCAGAGTTTTCGGTAGAATGGACTTTTTTTGAACATACACTCGATGCTGTTCGACATCTACAACAACAAAACTACACGGTGTTTGCCATCGAACAAGCCGAAAACAGCCTATCACTTCCTCACCTTGATTTGGATCCAAATCAACGTTATGCCATGGTATTGGGAAACGAAGTAAAAGGAGTACAACAAGAAGTAGTAGATGCCTGTGACGCATGCATCGAAATACCCCAATTTGGCACCAAGCACTCACTCAATGTAAGCGTCGCTGCCGGATTGGTCATGTGGGACGCTTTTAAACAACTATATGGAACCATTAACCGTAATTAAAGTAGGCGGAAAGATTGTAGAAGAATCAGAAAGCCTCAATCAACTACTCAACAAATTTTCTACCATTAGTGGAGCCAAAGCTTTGGTACATGGAGGAGGACGTTCGGCCACCCGTATCGCCACCCAATTAGGCATTGAGAGCAAAATGGTAGACGGTCGTAGCATCACAGACAAAGACATGCTGCAAGTTGTTACCATGGTCTATGGTGGTTTAGTAAACAAAAACATTGTAGCCGGATTGCAAACATTAGGCATCAATGCCCTCGGACTTACTGGAGCTGACTTATCAATCATTGAAAGTGACAAACGAGCCGTGAAGGAAATAGACTATGGTTTTGTTGGCGACGTCAAGCAAGTAAACGACAAAATGCTCGCCAACTTGATTCAGTTAGGGATTACGCCTGTTATGGCACCGCTGAGCTATAGCAAACAACATGGACTGCTCAACACCAATGCAGACACCATAGCTGCAGAAACCGCCAAAGCACTTTCCAAGCATTACGAAACCACACTCGTTTACTGTTTCGAAAAGAAAGGGGTTTTATTCGATGAAACCGATGATAATAGCGTTATCCCCACCATAACACCAACCCTTTTTGAACAGTACAAAAGCGAAGGCATTATTCAAGGTGGTATGATTCCTAAATTGGAGAATGCGTTCAACGCATTGCACCACGGCGTACACAAAGTTATCATTACCCAAGCAAGCGAATTGGGGAACAACAGTGGCACGACGGTAATACTTGCCTAAGCTATGAACGATAGTCTACAAAGACACATCGGAATCCCACTTACCGAAACACTTTTAAACAGTGATTTACTAACCAGTATATCACTGTTGATGTGTTTTGTCACCCTCCTGCTGCTTAAGCAACGAAACTCCATTTTCTATGCATCGCTTCAAAGTATTTTTAGCGGAGAACTTTTTTTTACAGGAAAGATAACCATTGGCGATCAAGTACAACAATATTTCCTGCTACTGATAAGTTTGTTTGGCATTAGCATGTTGGGGGCCTACTCCCTACCCAATATACCGTTCTCATGGACACTTATCGGTTCGCTCTTTACTGCGCTCAGCGCCTTTATATTGGTCAAAGTACTAATCATGCAAGCCTATTTTAGGTTACTCTTTACCACACGCATTCAAACATTCATGTACAGATACATCAGCCTGACTATTGTTGTTGGAATGGCTTGTTTTTTTGCGTTTATTTTGTTGGTCTATGCTCCGGTAATTCCCCCTGCCATTATCTACGTGCTACTGGGGATAGTGCTGTGTGTCTACATACTTTCTGTTTTTTACATTTTATTTAAACATTTCTTTTGTAGAGTTGGCTTAATTTTCCATTTTATTTTGTACCTTTGCACCCTCGAAATCCTTCCTGTTTTATTCTTTATAAAATGGGCTGTGCAGTAGTTACAATTTTTATCTTATTTACATTTAAAGATGCTAAAAATCAAAAAGATACTTGTATCGCAACCAAAACCTACAAGCGACAAATCTCCTTATTTTGATATCGCCACCAAGTACAATGTTCAAATTGATTTCAAACCCTTTATCAAGGTAGAGGGATTAAATTTACAAGAATTTAGATCGCAACGTATCGAAGTTTTAGACTACACAGCCGTCATTTTTACTGCGCGTACAGCTATCGATCATTTTTTTCGTTTATGCGATGAAATGCGCATTACCATTCCGGAAACCATGAAATATTTCTGCGTTTCTGAAAAAATTGCTTTATACCTGCAAAAATTCATCAAATACCGCAAACGTAAAGTATTTTTCCCCGCTACCGAAACCAGTAAAGTAGAAGAGTTGCTTCCACAAATAAAAAGACACGCTGACGAAAAGTACTTATATGCTGTTTCTGATGTTTGCAAAGACAACTTTTTGACGACCCTTCAAGAAAACAATATCCATTGCACAAAAGCGATCTTCTATAAAACGGTTAGCGCCGATTTTAGCAAAGAAGAATCTTTTGATTACGACATGTTGGTCTTTTTCTCTCCGGAGGGTATCAATTCTTTACTAAAAAACTTTCCAAACTACGAACAAGGCGAAACCATCATAGCTGCTTTAGGTCCCAAAACAGCACAAGCAGTTACCAATGCCAATCTGCGGTTGGACATTGCTGCCGGGACGCCACAAGTTCCCTCCATGACAGGTGCCATCGAGGCATTTTTTAAGGAAAATAAAGTCAATAAAAAATAAAAAGATTTATTCCTTTCTCATCTATCCCAAAAAATCGTATTTTTGGGATATTTTTTTATATGCAACGACTACCCAAAAAAGAGCGATTACACGGAGAAACCATTATCCACCAACTTTTCGATAAATCAAAACGATTTACCGTATACCCGTTGCGTATTCATTACATTCCTCGTCCCACTCAAGAGAAATCAAGAATTGTAATCTCCATACCCAAAAGATTTTTTAAACATGCTGTAGATCGCAACCTTTTAAAAAGAAGGATACGAGAAGCCTATCGCTTAAACAAACCCACCCTATCGGTTGATATGGCCATTGTGTACATAAGTTCGGAGATTGCCACTTTCGACACCCTACAAGAGTGTATAAAAAGAACAGTTGTTCAACTAAACAATAGACATAAAGTTGAAGAATAACACCTACATAGAAATATTAGGGGCACGCGTACATAATTTAAAAAATGTGGATGTACGCATACCACACGAAAAACTTACTGTTATTACAGGGCTAAGTGGGAGCGGAAAATCGTCCTTAGCCTTTGATACCCTATACGCAGAAGGCCAACGACGCTAC
>JAFVZF010000028.1 GCA_017508305.1 Paludibacteraceae bacterium
GCTAAGTGGGAGCGGAAAATCGTCCTTAGCCTTTGATACCCTATACGCAGAAGGCCAACGACGCTACATAGAAACATTTTCGGCATATGCTCGCAATTTCTTAGGATCGATAGATAAACCAGACGTCGACGAAATCAATGGTCTAAGCCCTTGTTATTGCCATTGAGCAAAAAACGACCAATAAAAATCCTCGCTCTACTGTAGGAACCACTACAGAAATATACGATTTCTTGCGATTGCTTTTTGCAAGAGCCGGCGAAGCCTATTCGTACGTAACCGGCAAAAAGATGGTAAAATACACAGAGCAACAAATACTTATGCTGCTACAAGAGGAATACTACAACCATCCCATTTACTTACTATCTCCTCTTGTCAAAGGTAGAAAAGGACATTACCACGAATTATTTGAGCAGTTACGCAAAAAAGGATTCTTGCATGTACGTATCGATGGCACTTTGCAGGAAATCACCCAAGATATGCGATTAGAACGATACAAAGTTCACGATATCGAAGTGGTGATAGACAAATTACAGGTAAACGAAAACAGCCTAAACAGGCTAACAAAATCGTTACAATTGGCATTGCAGCAAGGCAATGGAATGGTTGCTGTGGTAAAAAAAGAAGAGCCGGAATCCATTCGGTATTTTAGTTTGCAACTGATGTGTCCAGAAAGTGGAATTGCCTATTCCGAACCGGCTCCACACCATTTTTCGTTTAACTCTCCCAAAGGATGTTGTCCTCATTGTCACGGCATGGGTACCATTCATCAAATTGACATTGACAAGATAATCCCCAACGACCAAATCAGCATCTACGACGGAGGCATTGTTCCCTTAGGAAAATACAAATCACTTCCCATTTTTCAGCAAATAGGGGCTCTGTGCGAAAACTATCAATGTTCTCTTAAAACGCCTATTGCCGATTTGCCAAAAGAACTTTTAGACAAAATCATACACGGAACCAACGATCGCATTATCATCAAAAATACCATTGAAGGCCTAAGCAACTATATCAGTTCTTACAATGGCATCTCCGAATACATACAGCAACTAACAGAGATAGAAGCATCTGCAAGCGCTCAACGGTGGGCAGAACAATTCTCTATCGTTGTCACTTGCCCACACTGTAACGGAAGTAGACTCAACCAAGAAGCATTGCATTATCGTATTGCCGATAAAAACATTGCCGAGCTCTCCGACATGGATTTGGACGCTCTCTACCAATGGTTCCTCACTATACAGCCCCATTTATCCGCACAACAACACCAAATAGCAGACGAAATTATCAAAGAGATTTTAAATCGTCTTTCCTTTTTGTTGGACGTTGGATTGCATTACCTTTCTCTTTCCCGCACTTCCGATAGTCTTTCGGGAGGAGAGAGTCAACGCATCCGTTTAGCCACACAAATTGGTTCACAATTAGTCAATGTACTATACATTTTAGATGAGCCAAGTATTGGTTTACATCCACGTGACAACGTCCGACTCATTAACTCTTTAAAGCAACTACGAGACATTGGCAATACCGTCATTGTGGTGGAACACGACGAAGAAATGATGCTTGCCTCCGATTACATCATCGACATGGGTCCGTTGGCAGGACGTTTAGGAGGAGAGGTCGTATTTCAAGGCACACCACAAGAGATGCTTAATACCGACACACTAACCGCAGCTTATCTAAAAAAGCAGCGAGTCATTACCACCGATAAAAAACCACTTGAAAAAGTCCCCACCTATTTGACCCTTCAAGGTGCTCATGGCAACAACCTGAAACACGTAACAGCACAATTCCCATTAGGTCATTTTATCTGTATAACAGGTGTATCAGGCAGCGGAAAGTCCAGTTTAATTAACGGTACACTTTATCCCATTATCAGCCAACATCTGTACCATTCCTTGCAGCGACCATTACCCTACACCAAAATAGAGGGATTAGAACACATCGACAAGGTCATTTCCGTTAATCAATCCCCCATTGGTAGAACCCCTCGTTCTAACCCTGCCACGTACACCGGATTGTTTAGCGATATACGTACATTATTTGCTTCTATGCCAGAAGCCAAAATAAGGGGCTACAAAGCAGGCAGGTTCTCATTTAATGTAAAAGGTGGACGATGCGAGACCTGCCAAGGCAATGGATACGAACGCCTCGAAATGGGCTTCATGTCGGATGTATACGTTCCATGTAAAGAATGCCATGGTAAACGTTACAACCGCGAAACATTAACTGTGCGTTTTAAAGGCAAGTCCATCGCTGACGTATTGGATATGACTATCAATCAAGCCGTTGAGTTTTTTGAAAACGTACCTACTTTGTTGCCCAAACTCAAAACATTACAAGAAGTCGGATTAGGATATATCAAGTTAGGGCAATCATCAACAACCCTTTCGGGTGGCGAGAACCAGCGGGTTAAGTTAGCCACAGAGTTGGCAAAACGTGACACAGGCAAAACACTTTACATCTTAGACGAGCCTACCACCGGTTTACATTTTGAGGATATTGCCGTCTTACTTAAGGTACTTAGGCAATTGGTTGAGAAAGGCAATACTGTTTTAGTTATCGAACACAATACAGATGTTATCAAGAATGCCGATTACATTATCGACATGGGTCCAGAAGGAGGACGAGGGGGAGGACAAATCATTGCCTGCGGGACACCCGAAGAAGTAAAAAAAAGGCAACAAGGTTACACCGCACAATTTTTATAAATAGCATTCCATGAGATTACAACTTCGTATACTGCTACTATTACCCCTACTACTTGCATGGCATAGCGCCACTGCATCTACCACCATCGTATATGGGAAAGACAGCACGTACATCGGACAAAAGCTTCAACTTTACTCATGGGACGACGGTTGGAATTACAATAAAACCCTATTAGACAGCTGCCACGTAAATGCAGACGGCTCCTTTCGTTTCAAATTCTCACTTAGCGAAACACGCAAGGCATACATACATTTAGGCAAATACAATGGGTGTCTGTTTGTCGAACCCGGCAAAACATACCACATCAATCTTCCCCTATACGAAGCCGAATCGCAAGCCGATTTACTGAATCCATACTACCAACCACAAGAATTACTGCTTAGTTTTACCAACCTAGCAAAAGACGACCTCAATATGCAAATCGCAGCATTTGAGGATGCCTTTGATCATCAATGGGCACTCCTACTAAAGCAGCAACCTATTACTCCTCAACACATTGAGCATGCCATTGCTAACATAGACAGCATTTGTCCTGCTACAGACAACCTATTTATGCAGCAATATCGCAACTATCGCTATGCGCTCATGGTCAACCTATATGCAACGGCAGCACCTAATTTGTCCATAAAAACCTACTTTCTGCAACAACCGGTTTTATACCATCAACCTGCCTATTGGGAAGCCTTTGAAGCTATATTTCCTCATTTTGATCACCTCACCGGATTATACGGCAATCTGCCACTATTTGAATTAGCCATCATGCAGAAGGTAGAAATTGGCGATCTGCCCATCGAAAAGTTAACCCACATACAAACGGCAAGCAACAAAAAGATTGCCACAGCCATGCAACAAAAAAAGTCACGTGTAACCGAAGGGCACACCATTGCCATAGACAAGCTCATTAACATACATGGCGATACTATTATATGGAAAGATTTAAATTTTCCCCAAGCATATATCATCTTTGCCAACACCAAACTAAACGAAAGTTTGGCAGACATTGATTATATCCAAAAAATAGGTCGTAAATACAAAGACAAATGCCTATTTTTACTTATCTTTACCGACCAAGATATACATGCTATACAGCAAGCATGCCAACATTTAACCAACCATTATTTTGTTGTCAGTACTCAGCAAAATCCACAACTTGTTCATGCATTTCAACAAACACACGCTCCCTCGTATTTTGTATTGGATGCAAACAGTAGGCTAATAAAAGTACCGGCACCAAGACCAAAAGATTTTACGCCATGAAAAGACACATTCCTAACTTTATCACATCATTAAATCTTATTTCCGGCTGTATAGCCGTTCAATTTGCTATATACGGCGATCCTGTTGCGTGCGCCATCTGTATTTTTTGCTCTGCCATTTTTGACTTTCTTGATGGCTTCGCTGCAAGGTGGCTCAATACAACATCCGCTATTGGCAAAGAATTGGACTCGTTAGCAGATACCATAAGTTTTGGTTTAGCTCCGGCAAGTTTGGTTTTTTCAATGTTCAAAGACTATCCATACCCAGAAGGTCTCTTTTGGATTGCGCCCTACTTACCTTACACTGCATTTATCATTGCAGCCTTTTCTGCTATCCGATTGGCAAAATTCAACCTTGACGAACGCCAACATCACTCATTCATAGGCATGCCTACTCCAGCCAATGCCTTATTAATTGTAGGTATTGCTAATGCACCTGTACTGCAAATAGCGTGGACAACACCTATATGGGGGCTTATCTTCTTATTCTCCCTGATTGTCATCACCTCCTACTTGTTAGTATGCGAGTTGCCCATGTTCTCCCTAAAAACATCCTCCAAACTGCCCATGATTTTTGCTGGCAGCAGCCTTGTTTTGACCATATCGCTTCTTATCGCCGGCTTTGGACTATTAGGACTTGCCATCAGCATGTTGGGTTACATTCTACTATCCATCATCATGGAAAAATGCAGTAAGGCATGAAAATTCTCAAGCAGTTCTGTACATTTATCATCTTATTGCCGGTCTATTTTTATCGCACTTGCATATCACCCCTTACACCACCATCCTGTAGATTTACCCCTACATGTTCGGCATACATGATAGAAGCTGTAAAAAAGCATGGACCATGCAAGGGATTATGGTTAGGTATAAAAAGAATATGCCGCTGTCACCCGTGGGGCGGCAGCGGCTATGATCCCGTTCCTTAAATTAGTTACTATTTTTTCTCTTCTACTTGATTGCGAGTTTCTTGGTACTGTTCTACCACATTTACAATATAGTCGCCAATCTTTTCGCATTCGGCAACCATATCCATGTAGGTAACACTTACTTCGTATGGATACTTTTGTTCCTTTACATCGGTAGCATTTTTCATTTTGTATTCATTACGCAACGCATTGATGTCTTTTTCGATTGCCAACGAAGTAGCAATAGACCCCACAGTCATATCCGCCATATTTTCGTTCAATACGTTCATCATTTCTGCCAAAGCTTGATCCACTAATAAGAACATATCTTCTATACGTTTTACCATTTCTTGCGAATATTCCTTACCATCATTACGTTTACGCATAATGGTTTTTGCCAAGTTGTAGCTACTATCTCCAATACTTTCTATTTCCGATACAACCCGTAATAAAGCATGCACGTTCTTTTTACTCGTATTACTCAACCTACCTTCGGCTGCTTTTGTCAAATACTTGGCAATTTCCACCTCCATCCTATCGCTAATACCTTCGTATTTTTCTACGCGCGCATATATTTTGGCCGCCTCTTCTGCATTCTTAGCATAGAACAAAGATTTGGCAATGTTAAACATTTTGATATTGCGTTGTGCAAACTCTAATATTTCTTTATCGGCTTGTATAATAGAAAGTTCTGATGTTGACAATATACCACGCGATATATAAGTCAAGCGGAACTCATCATCCGATGTTTTGTGAGGAATCAACCATGTAACACTCTTAGCAATTAACCCTACAAATCCCAACATCACGGTTGTATTGATGACGTTAAACATGGTATGAAACAAAGACAATGCAAAAGAAGTTGCCACCTGAGCATCTAAGTATTGTTCTTTCAACGCCAATTGTTCCGGATTCAACACAGCTTTTGGATCATTCAACAAGGCCATTGTTGCAGGATCAATGGTTTTGGTCAAACTCATCAACTCATACGGAGAACCCTGTCCTAATTGATTAATCAGCCATGATATACCACTACAAAACGGATAAAACAAGCACAATGCCCATACCACGCCAAACACATTAAACATAGTGTGTGCCAAAGCCGCACGTCTTGCCGACACATTAGCTGGGATAGCTGCAATATTTGCCGTAATGGTGGTACCAATATTTTCGCCTAACACCATGGCAGCTGCCAATTCAAACGGCAACCATCCCTTACTACACATAATCAAGGTAATCGCCATAGTAGCAGACGACGACTGTACTACCACCGTAAGAATCGTTCCTATTAGCAAGAAAAGCAATACGGAGCCATAACCATAGCCTGTAAAGTTTTGTAAGAATGCCAAAATCTCAGGATTTTGCTGCAAATCGGGTACCGAATTTTTTAGCAAATCCAATCCTAAAAACAAAAGCGCAAAACCTATGAGCAATTCACCAAAGGATTTACGCTTATTATTTGACGAAAATAAGAACGGAATAGAGATCGCAATAACCGGCAAAGAAAGGTCGGCAATGCTAAACTTAAAGCCAAATAACGATATGACCCACGCTGTTACCGTAGTACCAATATTTGCACCCATAATAACAGAAATGGCTTGCACCAACGACAACAAACCTGCATTCACAAAGCTAACTACCATTACTGTTGTAGCAGAAGACGATTGAATAATGGTTGTAATCAATAAGCCGGTAATCACACCCATAAAACGATTCTTTGTCATAATCGTCAAAATTGATCGCAATTTATCTCCGGCCACCTTTTGCAAACCTTCACTCATTAAGGTCATTCCATAAAGGAACATACCCAAAGCACCTATGAGCGATAAAAAATCATAAAACGTGTAAGACATTGGTATAAAAAATTAAATTCGTTAGCGAATATATATAAATTTCTGTATATTTACGAAACAGATTGTAAATAAACCAACGTAAATAATTTCAAAATTAACGTTTTTATTAAAAAAAGATTACGCCATGGTTAATAATCGTATAAAAATTATTTGCAAAAACAATCAACAAGAAATCAGCGTTCCTATAGGGACTACCATTAGCGAAGCACAACTACTGCTCCAAGTGCAAACAAACAGCCCTATCATCGGTGCATTGGCCAACAACAAACCGGTGGGGCTTCACATGGGGCTCTACAACAACAAAACCATCGAATTTATTGAGCAAAACAGCAGTATAGGCAAACGTATTTACGTGCGTTCTTTGGTCTTCTTGCTATACAAGGCCATACAGGATACATTTCCCAACGCCCAGTTTAGGGTAGAATACGCCATATCCAACGGCTACTACTGCACCATAGAAATAGACCATCAACGCATTAGTTTGGAGCAACTTAAAATTATAAAAGATAGAGCAATACAACTAGTCGAAGAAAATCTACCTTTCGACCTCTATTATGAGCCGCGCCAACGCAGCATCCAACGATTCGAACAAAAATCGTTGCACGAAGTCAGCCAACTGCTTCGCTATAAAAAATCGTACTACACCTACTACTACAAATTAGGTGAAACATACGATTTTTACGCAGATGTACTTGTTCCCTCTACCAAGTACCTGCACAACTTTGACATTTGTCCGTATTTTGATGGATTCCTGCTACGTGTCCCTAAAAAAAACAACGCAGAACAATTAGAAGAAATAACGCAGCAACGCAAAACCTACGACATATACAAAGAGCATGTCAAATGGTGTAATATCATCGGAATGAACAGCATTACCGACTTAAATGCGCTCAACAAAGAGCAAAGAAGTAGCCTAATCAAGGTAGCAGAAGCTCTCCACGAAAAGAAAATAGCCAAAATTGCCGAACAAATTATCGAAAAAGGAAGCGTAAGAATGGTACTGATTGCCGGTCCCTCATCCTCCGGAAAAACTACAACCAGCAAACGCCTTAGCATCCAATTGGCAGCATCCGGCATTAAACCGCGTACTTTGTCATTGGATAACTACTACCTTACGCACGACAAAACACCCAAAGACGAATTTGGAGAATTAGATTTTGAATCGCTCTACGCATTGGATCTTCCCCTTCTCAACAAACAATTGCAACAACTCATTGCAGGCGAAACCATTATTCCTCCAGTATTCAACTTTAAAACTGAGCAAAGAGAAGAAGGCAAACCCATGCAGCTAAAAGAGAATGAAATACTGATTATGGAAGGCATTCACGGATTAAATCCGGAGTTAACCGCTTCTATCGACGATGGTTTAAAATTCAAGATATATGCTTCCGCATTGACCTCCCTGTCATTAAACGATCGCAATTGGATTTCTGCTTCTGACACCAGACTGCTAAGACGCATCATACGCGACTACAAATACAGAAATTATCCTGCCGATAAAACCATTGATAGATGGCCCAGCGTTAGACGAGGCGAAGACAAATGGATTTTTCCTTTTCAAGAGAATGCCGACGCCATGTTCAACTCCTCCTTACTCTTTGAGTTGGCATCCATTAAACGACAAGCCGAACCCATTTTAAACGAGGTAGCACAAGACAGCGATTCGTACCCCGAAGCCAAAAGATTGCTACATTTATTGGAATTTGTGGTAGGCATCCCCTACAATGAAATTCCTCAAACATCGCTTCTACGCGAGTTTTTGGGTGGTAGCGGTTTTCATTACTAACGCATACATCTTAAGATGTAATCATATTCAAAGCCACGAGATAAGGCAAAACGAATAACGGCTGCTTGGCTCTGAGCAGCCGTTTTTGCTGCTTTCATGCTCTTTCGTTTGGTGGCTATCAGTTGGCACAACGTTTGTTCGTACTGACACTCATCTATACCCTCCAAAGCTTGCAGAATTGTTTCTGAAGCTATTTTCTTTATGCGTAGTGCATGCTCTATTTTGATTCGCCCCCACCTATTAAAGCAAAATTTATCATGAACAAAAGCCTGTGCATAACGACTTTCATTGATAAAATTCAACTCCTTTAGTTGTGCAACAATCACTTCTATTTCGTCTGCTGTTGCTACTTTCTTGCGTAACCACTCTTCTACGTCATATATACAACGCTCAGCACGTGAGCAATACGCCATTGCATCATTCAATAACATCTTATCCATAGGTGCAAAGATATAAACTTAACCCTATATACACAAAAATCGCCAATAACTCAGTTATCAGCGATTTTGTGTACTCGAGGCGGGACTTGAACCCGCACAGCCGATAATGGCCAAAGGATTTTAAGTCCTTCGTGTCTACCATTCCACCACTCGAGCATGAAAAGTTGTGCAAAGATACTGTTTTTTTAGACAATCACAACATCTGCATCTAAAAAAATAGCCAAAAGAAATTATTTTTGACGTTTATAATGATGCTTGTAGTAATCCGACTCTAAAAAGGCAGCTGCAGCCACCTCTAACTCTTCATACCATTCCTTACCAAATTTACGTATCAAAGGCTCCTTTAAGAATTTATACAAAGGCTGCTTTAGGGTCTTACCTAACGAACATGCACATGCACAAACATCCCAACGGTGATAATTAACCGCTGTAAACTTGCGGTATTCTGTAAGCCTTACCGGATACAAGTGACAAGAAATCGGCTTCTTAAATGCAGTCTTTCCTTGCAAGAACGCAGTTTCTACTGCACATTTCCAACCTGTCTCATCTTGATAAGCAAAAACACACTCATCACCATGTATAATTGAGGTGACCAAATCGCCATCTGTATCCCTATAGGCTACTCCCTGCTTCTTAATCAACTCCAAAGCCTCCTCCGATAACAAGTGCGCCACCATGGGCACAATCTTCTCCAACTCCTGTTTTTCTTCTTCAGTAATAGGAGCCCCACTATCCCCCTCTTTGCAACAAATACCCTTGCAAGTAGCATAATCGCACACAAAGCATTCTGTCAACAAATCGAGCGAAACTACTGTATTTTGAATTTCCAACATAGTCATTACCACCATTCATCGTCAGATGACGCATCCCATTCATTAAAGAAATCTGTACTTTCGTAATCTGGTTCGGGTTCTTTAGGAGGCATCGTTTTCCACTGAAACTTAACCGGTGCAATATAGGCAGACTTTACCCGAATACCATCTATCGATGCCGATTTAAATACCGGGAGCGATTCCATTACCCTAAGTGCCTCTGCATCTTGTTCTTCGGTTAATGATTGTACAATTTGAAACCTTCCCGGTTTTCCACATCTGTCTATCACAAATTGCACCAACACCTCGCCTGTTACCAATAACTGATTGCCATCGGCATCCAATTCCCCACTATATACCTCTTGTCGCTCGGTATTTTTATGAATGTACAAAGAAAGCTCTACATCCCCTCCGGGAAATTGCGCATCAATCAAATTAGGTGGATAATTAGAATAAGAACCTCCATAAATAGGCGATTCTTCATCGTCCACGCAATCTTTGTACAAATACGTGTACATCATATAATCTCCTTGTGCCCTCAATAAAGAAGCACAAAAACACATGCATACAAACAAAAAAACAATCTTTTTCATTCCTTGTCGTTATAATGTTTAGCAGGATAAAATGCAGCTAAAAAACCTAATAGTATCACCGTCCCAAGCACCAATAAAATATCACTAAGCACTATCTTTACCGGATAGTCAGCGATCACAAATCCATCTCCTCCTCCCAACGAGATCAATCCAAACTCCATTTGTAAAAAACACAAAAACAATCCAATAACCACCCCCACTAAAGCTCCTACTACTGCAATCATCCAACCCTCAAATAAAAAAATCGTTCTAATCATGGACGATGTAGCACCCAGATTCTGTAATACCTGCACGTCTTTCTTTTTATCGATCATCAACATAGACAATGATCCGATAATGTTAAATACAGCTATCAGCAAGATAAAAGATAAGATCAAGTAAGTTACCCACTTTTCTACTTGCAACATGTGAAAAAAATCTTCTTGCTGTTCGTATCTATTCTTTATACGATAGTCATCTCCTAAAAGTTGCTGCATTCTTGCTTGCACCTTTTTTTCGTCACTGCCGGGTTTTAATTTTAGTTCGATCGCTGTAACACAAGTTGGATAATCGTACAATTTTCGTGCTAAATCCAACGACACAAGCATCAACTGCTGATCGTATTTTTCTTGTTGCACCATAAAGATGCCCGACACATAGCCAAACTCACGATAAAAAGATTTCTCGGGTTGCAACATATTAACAGAAGTATTTCTGCGAGGAACGTACAACCAAAACGGTTCTACAAAATGTACACCAGCCCCCAATGTACGAGCCAGCCCAACACCTAATACCGCTGTATTTACATATTTATCGTCCAACGAAAAACGGCCATCTAACAATATACTATCCAATTGATTGATGGTATTATAGTTAGTTGGCACACCCTTAACACGAACAGGTTGCTGTTTGTCGCCATAGCACACCAAAGCGTTATCTTGAATCACTTCACAGAATGTCTCTATAGCTGCATCTTGCAATACCACTTTAATACTATCCGGTTCAAATGTTTTTCCACGAACAGCTGTAATCTCCAACGGAGGGTCAAAATTACTAAATAACCCTTCTATAACGCTCTGAAATCCGTTAAAAACGGACAATATACAGATCAATGCTATTGTACTAACCGCTACACCACAAACCGAAATGATAGACACCCAGTTAATGGCATGATGCTTCTTCTTAGAGAAGAAATAGCGCTTTGCGATGTACAATGCAAACCTCATTTCACTCTTTTAAAAGTTGATCAATGTTTTCTAAATAATCCAAAGAGTCATCCAAAAAGAAAGTAAGCGATGGGACCGTTCTCAATTGATGACGCGTACGCTGCGCCAAATCGTGTCTAATGGACACCGCCTTTTCGTTTACCAAATTCAATATTTCTTGCTCCTTATTGGACGGAAATACACTAATATAAATACGTGCAACACTCAAGTCCGGACTTATTCGTACTATGGTAGGAGAGATTAAAGTTCCTTGCTGCACATTCTTGGTAAAACCTAAAAATATCTCGCTAATTTCTTTCTGAATTAAACGAGCAATCTTGCTTTGTCTTGTTGTTTCCATAAAAAACTATCAAATATGCACAAAGATAGCACAAAGCACGAGTAATGACAAAAGATTAAACAGTAAATCTCCCAACAAAGAGA
The DNA here is from genome assembly GCA_017508305.1 of Paludibacteraceae bacterium. Taxonomy (GTDB): domain Bacteria; phylum Bacteroidota; class Bacteroidia; order Bacteroidales; family Paludibacteraceae; genus Enterocola. Next base: position 11,986 of record JAFVZF010000028.1, read on the forward strand.
AAAAGGTGAGACCAATACACTTGATCTCACCTTCATCACTTTCAAAACATCCATCTAATTAGTAAACTTCGCAGTAGAATAAGATGGGGCAACGACAAATACTATTGATGTATTGAAAGTTCTATGACACAAATATACAGCTATAATTATTCCGCACAAAATATACCAACTAAAAAGGACGATATTTAACCTTTTTTAAAGCATATACATCTTGTGGAACTTTTTTTGTTCAAAGAACAATGGCACAAGCATACAACACAAAAAAAAGACCCGCAAGAAATAAATCTTGCAGGTCTTCTGAAAAATGGCGGCTACCTACTCTACCACTAACGCAGTACCATCGGCGCTACCGGGCTTAACTTCTCTGTTCGGAATGGGAAGAGGTGGAACCCCGACGCTATAACCACCTAAAATAACTGACATAGTA
>JAFVZF010000029.1 GCA_017508305.1 Paludibacteraceae bacterium
AGTACCGGTCACTACAGGTCTTATATCCCCATTATCGGGAATTACCACTGTAGACGAAGCGTTAGGTACTTTACCCTGCTCCCAGTTGGCACAATCGTTCCAAGTGGCAGTACCGGCATTGCCTGTCCAAATGCTGGCACGTGTATCGGCACGGTCGCTCATGGTTCCTGTTACGGTTGCTGGTGCTTGATAAGCTACATTTACCCAGCATTTTTGTCCGGCATTGGTATTAACCGTATTCCAAACTTTCATAGCAACCCAACCTGTTTTGGTGGGCGTATAACTACCTGTAACGGTTTTGGTGCTGTTTTTCTTGTGCAATTGATTGCCATCTAAATCGTAAAGAGCAAAGGTTACATCGTTTCCTGTTTTTTCTTGGTACACATTATAATTGATGGGTTTGCCTTTTTCTACGTAAATTTTTCCAACCAAACGTTGCGCACACGATTTAGCCGGCAAAGCTCCGCCTTGACCCAATGAGTTGCAGTGGCTATCGCCCAAGTCGTCTGCCATTTCCCATTCTTGTTGGGTTACTTTATTGCGATAAGGTTTGTAGTCAGATTCGTAGATAGGAGCCCAAACGGCATATCCCAAGCCTTTATTTCCGTCGGCAGGAGTTACACGCACATTAAAACGACCATCTGCATAGGCATGGCGAATGTCAGAGGTACCGCCCGAATAATCTTTTAGGTCTACATCTTTAAAATCGGTATCAATCCAAACGTCTTTTGCATTGGCGCCATCGTCTGTAATTGCAATAATTGCCTTACCAGAACGTTCTATCACCAATAAATCCTCGTCTTGCCAACGCACCTTATAGTTGCCATATTTGAACGCTAAATTTTGGTGACACCAGATTAGATTTTTAAGATATGAACGCATTGGAAGAGCCTCTTCGTCGGCAGGCATGTGGTTGTAACGGTTGCTGTTGCTTAGGTTAAACAAATCTTCCATAAAGACACTTACATTACCGTCCATTGCCATAATGGTAGCGTATGCCATACCCATGCGTTGGTTAAAAGGATCGGCATGACCGCCCATTTCTTGTCCGCCGTCCCAATCCTTGTAGTTGCCCTTATCGTCTACAATAGGACGGAAAGTATCGTGGCTATTGATGTAGTTAAGCGAACGATGCACACGTTGACCATCGCTATAATCATTGTAACGCATGCCAATTTGTTCTCCCACAACAGCGCCTAAATTACCATAACCGCCACCATCTATAACGCCATTTTTGATAGCACCACGAAGGGGAACATCGTATCCACCCATCATAAATTCACTGTTTCCATTGGCATATTGTACCCTCATACAATAGTTATCGATTTCGGTTTTACTACCGATATACTCGCCAACACTAAACATGGCTTGACCACCATTGCACCAATCAGACATGCTGTATTTTGCATTGTACAAGAAATCTTGTTGCGCCCATTCCGGATAGTGTTTAACGGCATCCCAACGGAAACCATCTACGGCTGTTTGTTTTTTAAACCACTTCACCCACTCGCGAGCCTGATCGCGCATGTAATTTGGGTCTTGTTTGGGATTATAACCGGTTACATTGGTACTTTGTCCGTACGCATTTTCGTAGTAGCAAATATCAGGTCCCCAATGCCCTGCTGTCCAATCGTCGCTGTTTTGCTTGTGCGCCTCATTGGCATGAAAGTTTTGCCAGTTTTTGGGCCAACGACCCTTACGATTCCAATAGTCGTCTCTTTTGCCGTCCTTGTAAGGCGTTTCGTAGCAAACATAGCGGAAATTTTTCCACTTATCATCCCAAGCACCTGTATCTTCGCCACCGGCTCCGCCGTCTTCGCCACCGGCACCTACCGTATGATTTAACACCATATCGGCGATTACTTCTATACCATTAGCATGCATCACAGCTATCATGCGAAGCACATCGTCTTTTGTGCCAAAGCGGGTAGTTACACTGCCTTTTTGGTACTTATCGCCCAAATCGTAAAAGTCGAATGGAGAATATCCAACCGAGTTGGTACCTGTATTTTTAACAAATGGTGGCACCCAAACGGCATTGATACCCGCATCGCGCAAACGAGGAGCGAGTTCGGTCAAATAATTGGCATAAGAATCGGGGAAATTACTGTTCCAATAGTCCCACCAGAAAGCTTGTAAGACTATCCTTTTTTCGGGATCGGCAGCCCGTAAGGGCGCAAACGTTCCCAAAAGAACAAAAAGAAGTAGAAAATGGAGTACTGATTTTTTCATATTACATTTAGGTTTCAGGTTACTTTGTTCAATGCCCTATTTAACAGTTATTGTGCTTTATAATCAAAGAAATAGGACAATTTTTATTACTTTTGCGACCGCATGCAAAGGAGAGCTTATTATAGCTCCTAAACACACATCTTTGCAAATATAATCATTTTTTTATTCTTTTAACATGACAACAGTCAAAAAAATTATTGCACTATGGTGCATCGCCTGTATCGCGTCTATTTTACCCGCATCGGCACAAAACTACCTCGCCACTAAAACCTTATTAGACTCTTTACGGATTAAACAGTTACATGGTACGGCTCAGGCCTTGATAAAGGTAGAGCAAACCGATGCTTTTAAGGTAGAAGCAGACGCTATGGTAGAGTTAATTTATGCTTTCGAAAAACATAAATTGCGTTTTTCCGGCAATGTCGCCTACAACATGATTAACAAAGTAGACAATGGTAATAAAGGATTCTTCTATTTAGGAGGCGACTTTTTCCAATTTAATGTCAATCAGCACAAGCGCGAAAAAACCAAACAATTCTTCTCGACTTTTTTGTCCTATCAATACGATTACTGCCGCGATTTGCACGATAGAGCCATGATAGGGATTACCACCACATGGCAACCACTTCGTGAAGATCCGCACATGTTTGTAGAGCCTTGCGTAGGTCTGATGGCGGGAATGCAGTATTGGAATGTAATTAAAAACGCCACCAATTTAGACCTATACAACAACGAAATGCCTGATGATTTGAGAAAATACTTAGGCATAGACCCTTCGGGACGTAAAATGCAATGGGACACTCGCTTATTGCTTTCGTGCCACTTTGGAGGCGAATGGGATCGTATATCGGTCAATGCCTATGCCATGGTTGCTCAACCACTATGGCGTCCATTTACTTCCGACCCCGAAATGGAAGCCCGATTGGCAGAAATTGACAAACATCGCCACGAAGTACACTTGGTAGAAGACGCTCCTAACTTGGCAGGATGCCTTAACACCAAACCACTTCCACTTATCACTACCAGCTGCTCATTTCGCGTTCGTATCTGGAAAAAATTGGCAGCAGTTACCAGCATTGAATTTTTATGGGATGGCGGCGAAGTACCTAACTATGCACGCAATCTTACCTATTGCTTTACCCAAGGGTTAAGTTATAGTTGGTAAAACGAAAAAAAAATAGTATCTTTGTGCTACTTTATTCGATAATGTATGCGATTATATAGTTTATTGCTTGTAATGCTTTGTTCTATCAGTGCCATGGCACAGTTTGATTACGAAGCAGCTCTCCATTCCCTAAACGAATTGCGCGACGAAGGATGCAACTGTGGCAATCAGGTTATGCGTCCTGCTTCCGAATTGAATTGGGATAAAAAATTAGCAAGCATAGCACAAGACTATGCCGACCAACTATCAGCAGCCAATCAAAATAAACAACAGCACGTATTCTTAAGCCACGTTGGAACAGACGGTACTACCTTAGAAGATCGTCTCATGGAAAACGACTACGAGGCAAAAGCATGTGTAGAAAACATTGCCTACTTTAGGGGTAATTTTGATATGGTGATAGACCATTGGCTCAACAATCCTCAAATGTGCAAAAACCTATTGGACCGCCGTATGACCATGGTAGGAGCTGCTCAAAAAGGCGACTATTGGGTTGTTATCTTGGCTGTTCCACGAAAAAATTAACAACAGATATTTTCTAATTATACAACTATGCAAACTATTGACAAGTACAATTTTGCCGGCAAAAAGGCAATCGTCCGCGTTGACTTTAATGTCCCCTTGGACGAAAATGGAAAAATTACAGACGACACTCGTATTCGCGGTGCTCTTCCTACTTTGAAAAAAATCTTGGCAGATGGTGGTAGCGTTATCATCATGTCACACATGGGCAAACCCAAAGGCAAAGTGAATGCAAAATTCTCTTTGAGCCAAATTGTAGACGCTGTTGCCGAAAAATTGGGCGTTAAAGTTAATTTCGCTAACGACTGTGCAAAAGCTGCCGAAGCTGCTGCTGCTTTACAACCCGGCGAAGCCCTATTGTTAGAAAACTTGCGTTTCTACCCAGAAGAAGAAGGCAAACCCGTAGGCATCGACAAAGAAGATCCAGCATACGAAGAAGCTAAAAAAGCCATGAAAGCATCGCAAAAAGAATTTGCCAAAACCTTGGCTTCTTACGCCGATTGCTACGTAAACGACGCATTTGGTACTGCTCACCGCAAACACGCTTCTACCGCTGTTATTGCCGACTACTTTGACGCTGACAACAAAATGTTGGGCTACTTGATGGAAAAAGAAGTACAAGCTGTTGACAACATTTTGAGCAACATCAAACGTCCTTTCACCGCTATTATGGGTGGTTCTAAAGTATCGACCAAAATCGGTATCATCGAAAACTTGATGGACAAAGTGGACAACCTAATTCTTTGCGGTGGTATGACTTATACCTTTGCCAAAGCACAAGGTGGAAACATTGGTAACTCTATCTGCGAAGACGACAAATTGCAATTGGCATTGGACATTATCGAACAAGCCAAGGCTAAAGGTGTCAACTTAGTATTGGGTACCGACTGTATAGCCGCTGACGACTTCAGCAACGATGCCAACACTCAAATCGTACCTTCTAACGCTATTCCAGAAGGTTGGGAAGGTTTGGATGCCGGCCCTGAAACCCAAAAAGCATTTGCGGCTGCAATCGAAGGTGCTAAAACCATTTTGTGGAACGGTCCTGCCGGTGTATTCGAATTTGACAACTTTACAGACGGTTCGCGCGCAATTGCAGAAGCCATCGCTAAAGCAACCGCCGACGGTGCCTTCTCTTTGATTGGTGGTGGTGACTCTGTTGCTTGCATCAACAAATTTGGCATGGCAGACCAAGTATCTTACATCTCTACTGGTGGTGGTGCTTTGTTGGAAGCTATCGAAGGTAAAGTACTTCCCGGTGTAGCTGCGATTAAAGGATAATCATTAAGTCGCTTCGCTCCAAATATTCGGTTATTCGGTTATTCGGTTATTTGGTTATTCGGTTATTTGGTTATGCGGTGAGGCGAAATACAATAAACTCCGAGGTTTGAAAAATCTCGGAGTTTTTTTTTGCTAACTAAATTTTCTGGCACTCTATTCGCTTCGCTCATGTTGCTCACGTTCGGCATAATCAATGTAAACCTTGCTTCTGCGCTCACTTACTCGCAACTGTCGGCATAATCAATGCTAGGCACTCACCTCGCACTGACTTTCACCGCATCACCGCATCACCGCATCACCACATCACCGTCGCAAAGCGACTTATATTCAGGAATATCCGTTAGCGGAGTGGCTTGAAGGGTTTGATAATCAATTTTGAAACAATAGGTATCAACACCATTGGTAACAACGATATAGGGCACATGCAGTTGCGTATTGTAACGAAGTGCCTGATTAACAACCTCCTGCGAAATCTTAACCGATGGTGCCTTGCATTCTACCAACAAGGTAGGGATTCCTTTTTTATACACCAACACATCGCATCGTTGGGACTGTCCGTTTACAGAGAGGTTACATTCGGTTGCCACACTGATTTGTGGATATTTTTTTACATCGACCAAAAAATGGCAAAACTGCTGACGCACACCTTCTTCGGGTGTTAAAGCTACCCATTTTTGACGAAACACATCAAAAATACGTTTTTTTCCGCCGCTATTTTCTACTCGTAATTCCAAAATAAATACTACCTTTACAAAGGTAATCATTCCCTATAAAAAACACGCTATTTTTGGAACAAAAAGGGCTTACATACGCATCCATCCTCAAGCAAATTGAGCTAAGGCAGTTTGCGCCCATCTACGTATTGATGGGCGAAGAGCCATACTACATCAATAAAATTGTAGAAGCTTTGGAAAATGGCATATTGAGCGAAGAGGAAAAAACCATGAACCTCAGCGTTAGGTATGGGAACGATATTAAGACCAACAAAAATGGGGATATTATCGGAGCTGTTATAAACGATGCGCAACGCTACCCCATGTTATCAGACTATCAGGTAGTCATTTTAAAGGAAGCCCAAACGGTCGACAAAAAGGATGTTTTTGACAAACTGCAATTTTATTTGCAAAAGCCACAACCACAAACGATTCTAATCATCGCCTACAAATACGGCACCATTGACAAACGCAAAAAATGGTTGCAAGTAGCCTCGCAAATGGGTATTGTTTTCGATTCGAAAAAACTCTACGAAAATCAAGTGGAGGATTTTATCTACCAACAACTCAAATCCCATAAATTGAGCATGCAACCGGATGCTGTGCGCCTGCTGCTCGAATTGGCTGGCACCGATTTGAGCCTGATAGAAAGCATCATTAAAAAGTTTTCTATCTTGCTTACCGATAGCAGAGAGATAAGTTGTTCCTTATTGGAGCAGACCACCGGCATGAGCAAAAAGTACAGTACTTTTGAGCTACAAGATGCCTTGATTGCCGGCAATGTGCTTAAAGCCAACCAAATAATACACCACACCAACGAGCCTATTCAACGCATCATCGCCACCCTGTTTACCTATTTTGCCAATTTAATGGCATATCACTACCTTCCCGACAAAAGCAACGTGGCGAGTGCTTTGCGCATACAGCCATGGGCAGTGAGAAACTATGAGGCAGGAGCCAAACGATTTTCCAAGATGAAAACTTTTTTGATTATCGGTTACTTGCGCCAATACGATGGGAAATCGAAGGGAATGGGCACTGCTGACAACGACGAAAAAAAACTACTCAAAGAACTAATATACAAAATATTGCACTAATCAATTTTCAACATGGATTTACTATCTTATCAATCGCTGTTTTTTGTGGGAATTGCAGGAACCGGCATGAGTGCCATTGCTCAATATTTGAGAGGATGTGGCAAGAATGTCAGTGGTTCGGATCGATTATTTGCCAACGGCAACAAATCGGTATTACAGCAACAATTTGAACAGATGGGTATTACATGCCACATGCAAGACGGAAATGGCATTGACGAAAGCATCGATTTGGTGGTTGTATCGACAGCTATAGAAGAAACCAATGTCGAATACCAAAAGGCCATGCAATTGGGTATACCTGTTGTCAAACGTTCGGCAGTATTAGCTGCTATCTCCGACGAAGTAAAAACCATTGCCGTAGGAGGCACATCGGGAAAATCGACCACTACTGCCATGATTTTTCATATTCTCAGTCAAGCCGGATTACAACCTTCGCTCATTACCGGGGCAGGACTTACCGAGCTGCAAGAGAAAGGATTACCCGGCAATGCCTACAAAGGAGAGGGCGAATGGTTGGTGATAGAAGCCGACGAATCGGATGGTTCGATTGTGGGTTACCATCCGGAAATTGCCTTGGTGCTTAATATCGAACGAGACCATAAAGAAGCCGACGAATTGATCGATTTGTTTGCTACCTTTAAAAGCCATACCAAAGGCGCCTTTATTGTTAATGCCGATAATGCCCTATCCGCCCCACTTTCCCTCCAAAAAGAATGGGATTTTTCGTCCAAGGGCGAAAAAGTGGGCATAAAAGGCAGCTCTTTTAAACAAAGTGGATTTGGCATTAGCTTCAAAATAAATGGAACATCGTGCAAGATTCCTGTATTAGGAGAGCACAACATGGAAAATGCGTTAGCCGCCTTTGCAGCCTGCCAACAAGTAGGTGTAAGCAAGGATACCATTATCAAGGCATTGGCATCCTTTAAAGGAATATACCGTCGCACACAATTAGTAGGAGAAAAGAAGCAAAGCAAACAATACGTAATCGATGACTTTGCCCACAATCCATCGGAGGTAGCGGCAGCCATTGCAGCCTGCCAATTGATTAGTCCGAGGGTGGTTGCCTATTTCCAGCCACATGGTTTTGGACCGCTTCGTTTTATGCACGCCGAACTATCGCAAGAGGTAGCCAAAGTGTTACGTCCTAACGACTATTTCTTGATTGGTGATGTGTACTATGCAGGCGGAACGGTAGACAAAAACATATCGCCTACCATTGTCAGCACAGCCATTATTCGCGAGGGGAAACAGGCTGTTTTTGTTGGTAACAAGCAAGGAGCACTTACCGAGATGATTACACTTGCCCAAGAAAATACCACCTTTTTGATTATGGGAGCAAGAGATCCGCAATTGGATCAATTGGGTAAAGAATTGCTAAAACGATTGTAAAAAAATACATACAAGAAAGGGGCTGACTATTGATAAGTCAGCCCCTTTTGTGTTAGATGGATTCTAACTATTTTTCTTCCAACTGAACTTGGGTAATATCCTGTACTAATTCCCATTTACCCGCCTTGATATGCAATCCTACCATAAGGGATTTTCCTTGCGAATTTGCCAAACCAACAATATATTCATTATTGTATGTTTTTTGACCTAATAGATTGATGAGAGAATTAATCGTTTCTGTCCAAATCTCTGTTGCAACAGTTCCCAATCCACCTTTCGTGGGCGAGCCAATTTGCAAGTTTTCGTTATAGAAAAGTTTGTACATAGGATTTTCCCTCAATTCATATTCTACATCAGACCATTTTTCGTTTTTGTCAACTATATGAGACTTATAACAATAGGGACTATAACTATCAAAGTAACGAGACACTACAGGCAAATTTACATACATACTCGCATATTGAAATGTAAAGCAACGACGTCCACCCCATGGTCCAGAAGCATCATGGAAGGTTTTAAATCTAGCACTAACTTCCAATTGAGCCGATTTCCCGTCATACTCATCCTTAGCATCTACCATATAGGTAATAGCTTGTTGCGTGGTACAACTATATTTTGAGAATTGAGGTACCCCTGTAAAGGTTGGATTAAAGCCCAATTCAATGTGGTACGCCTGATTATAATCACTAATTGTTTTTCCATAATCCCATTCTGCCCACGAATGGTTGTCGTTATATTGTATAGGAAAATCATTTTCCGACATAGTAATGGTGCTATAAGCAGGTGTATATGAGAAGCACAAACTACCCGAAAAACTTGGGCCACTTGCATCTGCTCCTCCAGAGAGTCCACCTCCTACTGTAAGTGTAGAGGGATAATAGGTTTGAGTACCACTTCCTGCTGTTCCTATCGGAGTGGCTTGTGCTAACGAAATATCGTTCGCATTTACATTTTTCAATTTTAATCCTACTCTTACGCCAGCATAATTACCACCTGTGTATTTGTATTTATACGCAAGTTTTTTCTTTGTTATAAAATCTTCTATGTAACTTTTTCTCGCATCAAAAACTTCTGACACTTTGATTTCATACACGTACTTTTGCTTCGCTATATCAAATCCTGCATCAACATTCAACTCAATATATACTTCTGTAGTTCTTTTTCCCGGACCTGTTCCGTACTCTAATTTGTTCACTAAATAATCATGATCAACCGTAACACTTTGATATATTTTGTGGGAAAACGAGTCGTAAGTAACATCACCACAGGAGGCTGCAGCTATTCCAATTCTACTGTTACGAAGTATTTGAAGAGAATTCAACCATTCGGCAGCTCTCTCGCCAATTCTACCCAACGCATATTCAGACGGTTGTTCATCATTTGGCATCACCTTTTCGACACGAACCTCATTTGTCAAAGAATCAACATATTCTACTTCAATTTCGTTGACATTTGGTTTACAGTACGAAACTGCATTTCCATCTGCTCTTAGCATATAAAAAGCATAACCTTCTATTAACTCCTTAGCTTCTTTGGTTATCGTTGCTTCTTTTCCTCCACCTAATTTACTTAATAGCTTAATGGTATTTTCTGAGGGATTAACAAATCCTACCGGTTTATTTTTTTCCCAATGAGCCTTTAGCATCTCAAACAATGATGTATTATTCAACAAATCAGCCGTTTCGGATTCGCCTAAAATAATTACATCCGAATTTTCTGTGATAGAAGTATTTATATTGGGGAATCTTTTCAATAAAAGAGGCATAAAGTCTGCCGATTCGCTTACCAACAAAGTTGTACTACCATTATATACTTGTTCTACCACATCGTATTCTGTAGAGTTGTCAAGTACACGGTTTTCCAACGCTTCTTCTGGTGTGTTAATTTCGTCGCTACGATCTTCGCACGACGATAAACATAGTAAGCTCGCTATGAGCATTACCCATAAGTAACCTACATCCTTTCTTGTTTTCATGGTTACAACATTTAATTTACATTTGTTAATTACAATAAATAGTGGTTTGCAAACACACGACAAATGTATATTTCTATTATCCCTAAGACTATTTAAATAGGTAAACAGTACTTAACGTAATATAAAATTAACATCACAATTTTTCCATTAACAATACAAACGATTATATTAACATTTGCCTATTACAATGCCGTTACAACACAAAAAAAAGACCGACTAAGCTGCATTAGTCGGTCTTACTATATGTGCATTTTTTTTAGAAAACTGCCTTGCAAATCTGGGCAATATTATCGGATTTTCCCAACGTATAGAAGTGTAGCGATGGAATGCCAACTGCTTTGAGCTGCTTGCATTGCTCGATGGTCCACTCAACGCCCACCTGCCTTGCAGCCTCGTTGGTGGTACATTTCTTTACCTCCCGCACTAACTCATCGGGGATGTCAATGTTAAAGGTCTGGGGCAATAAATTTAAGTCGTTCAATCCGGATATAGGTTTTAAACCGGGCACAATAGGAATCTGAATACCTTCTGCGCGACAAGCTTGTACAAAGTCGATGTATTTTTGGTTGTCAAAAAAGAGTTGTGTTACCGCATATTCTGCTCCTAAAGCTACTTTTTGCTTCAAAAATGCGATATCCGTTGCCATATTGGGGGCTTCGATGTGTTTTTCGGGATAACAAGCTACTCCCATCGAGAATTGGGTAGGAATAGGCGTTTTTAGTGCCTCGTCCAAATAAACTCCCTTGTTCATGTTGTTAATTTGTTGCATCAAATCGGTAGTATGTGCGTGCCCGCCCTCTTTGGGGATAAATACACGCGAACCTTTTTGCGCATCGCCACGCAACACAAACAAGTTGTGAATATCCAAAAAATGCAGGTCAATGAGGATGTTTTCGATTTCCTCTTGATTCAATCCACTACAAATAAGATGAGGTACTACCTCTATACCGTATTTATAATGAATAGCAGCTGCTGTTGCCACGGTTCCTGGTCGTTTGCGTACCACGCGTTTTTCGATGCTTCCGTCCTCTTTGGTTTTGTATTGTACATCTGCCGCATGATAAGTAATATTGATGTACGACGGATTATATGCTAACAAAGGGTCGATGGCAGCATAAATAGCCTCAATCCCCTTTCCTTTTAAAGGTGGCAACACCTCAAAAGTAAACAAAGGCTGCTCGGCCATACGTAATTTTTCTGCAATATTGATCATGATTAAAAGTATTTAGCGTGTTTATTTGCGATGTATATGCCACATACCGATGCTTGCGGCAACATGGCTCCATTTTCGGTAAGGGTAATACCTAAATCGGATGCTTCTAATAAATCAAACAAAGGTTGTTTTAGTTGATGATTGGGCAAACAAGCATACCCTACTGCGGGACGAATACCTGCATCAAAACCCCACCACTGGTTTTTCATGGTTTCGAAAAGGTATTCCGAGCAGGCTTCTACCAATCTATCTGCCAACAATTGCACCACCATGGCAGCATAAGTTTCGTTTTGCTTGTTTAGTTGTGCAATCCAATCCATGACATCTACCGTAACGGCAAAAGCTCCTACGTAATCACCCTGAGGCGAGACAAAATCGGCCAACGAGCAGTCGCGTCGTTCCATGGGAAATACGACATCACCTATTTGAATAGCATCGCCTGTAGAAAGGGCAGGAAAAATGCCTACTCTTGCTCTTATCGCCCATCGTTCTGGATTGTCGAATAGGTATTTTTGAGCCTCCGAAAGCAATTCGGCAGCATCCTCTACTTTCATTTTCCAAGCTTGTGCATAGGCTTTCCAGTTGATATACGAAACCACCTCTTTTAAAGGCAAAGCATCGTCCGCACGCCATGCACCCAAAGTAGTTGGCACAAAAATAGGTTCGTTATCCCAATCGATATGCACCGACTTGTGTGTTTCGGGCAATTGCTTTTGTTGGTAGGCTGCACGAATTTGCGCATATTCCTGTTTTTTTCTACTGCCCGCCTCTTTGTCTGCCAACAACTCGTTTACCAACGCAACATTGTGCGAAGCATCCTTGGAATGCAAGACTGGAGCGGCATACAATGGATCTAATTTGAGTGCCGTATGCGCCAACGAGGTAGTTGCGCCACCTACAATCAAGGGAATCTGACAGCTTTGGCGTTGCAAAGCGATAGCCACATCTGCCATCTCCGTTAACGAAGGCGTAATCAGTCCGCTCAAACAAATGGCACATACCTGTTGCTCGATGGCAACCTCAACGATCTTTTCGCAAGGCACCATCACCCCTAAATCAATCACATCATACCCATTACAGGATAGCACTACACCCACAATGTTTTTACCAATATCGTGCACATCACCTTTTACCGTTGCCAACAACACCTTGGGACGAGTAGAAACATGCTTGGAGGCTTGTTGCAACAAAGGTTCGATAAAGCCTACCGCTTTTTTCATCACTTGCGCAGTTTTGACTACCTGCGGCAAGAACATTTTCCCTTCGCCAAACAATTCACCCACTTGGGTCATGCCTTTCATCAGTATGTTCTCGATCAAATAAATGGGCTCAAATTGCTGCAACGCCTCGTTTACATCCCTTTCGATGTACTCCGTAATGCCATGCATCAAGGCATGTATCAATCTATTTTCGAGCGTATCGGCACGCCAAAGGTCTTGTTTTTCTTCTTTCACCGCTGTTTCTGTTGGCTGAAGCGTACGGGCATAAGCAATCAACTCGTCGGTAGCATCGGGATGGCTATTTAAAATAACAGCCTCTACCTTGGCCAACAAAGTAGGTTCTATCTGGCTGTAAATTTGCAATTGAGCGGGATTGACAATGGCCATATCCAACCCTGCCTGAATAGCATGGTACAAAAATACCGAGTGCATAGCTTCACGCACCACGTTATTGCCTCTAAAGGCAAACGAAAGGTTGCTAATACCACCGCTTACCTTGGCATGTGGCAAGTTTTGCTTGATGTATCGAATGGTATTTATAAAATCAATGGCATAGGTATCGTGTTCGGGCATACCCGTGGCTATGGTCAAAACATTGGGGTCGAAAACAATGTCTTGGGGTGGGAAATGCAATTTCTCGGTCAACAAGTGATAAGCACGCTGACACACTTGGGTACGCTTTTGGTAGGTGGTAGCCTGTCCCTCTTCGTCAAAAGCCATGACCACCACAGCGGCACCCATCTGTTTGATAAACGATGCGCGTTGCAAAAAGACCTCTTCGCCTTCTTTGAGCGATATGGAATTGACGATGGCTTTGCCTTGCACCATTTTTAATCCCTTTTGCAGCACCTCCCAACGCGAAGAATCGATCATAACAGGCACTTTTGCAATGGTAGGGTCGTTGCCCATTAAAAACAAGAAATGCGCCATTTCTGCCTCGGCATCCAACAAAGCATCGTCCATGCAAACATCTATAATTTGTGCTCCACCTTCTACTTGCTTGCGGGCAATAGTCAAAGCCTCATCGTATTTTTTCTCGGCTATCAATCGAGCAAACTTTTTAGAGCCTGCCACATTGGTACGTTCGCCTACGTTTACAAATTGGTGATCTACACACAACGGCTCTAACCCCGTCAAATAGCCTTTTTGTGAAGGTTGTACGGGAACACGAGGAGCTGTTTTTGATGCCTTTGCTTCAAGCAATGCAATGTGTTCGGGTGTCGTGCCACAACAACCGCCCACTATATTCACCAACTGCCTGTCAAAGTAAGATTGCATGGCTTGGCACATCGATTGCGGCGTTTCGTCGTACTGACCCAACTCGTTGGGCAAACCTGCATTGGGGTGCACACTCACATAACACGATGTAAGCGACGAAAGCGTAGCCAAATGAGGCAACATATCGGTCGCACCAAACGAGCAGTTTAATCCGATCGACAAGGGTTTAAAAGGTTCTACGGTTTTAACCAAGGCATCCAACGTTTGACCACTCAACAAACGACCACTTTTTTCTAATGTCACCGATACCATCACCGGCACATTGGCAGCTTCTGTTTGCGCTGCCAACAACGCTGCTTTGAGGTTTATTGTATCAAAAAACGTTTCAAAAAGCAGTACATCTACGTAGGGACTCAACGCCTTTATTTGTACGCAATAGCGGTGGTACAGCGAGTCGAACTCACCCTCGTCTGCCATGGTCAGTGTTTTATTCGAAGGTCCTATCGAACCTGCTACGTACACTTTTTTAGCAGCCATATCTGCCACTTCACGTGCCAATCTGCCATACGTTGTATTGCGCTCAACAATGGTTTCGTCGGCTCCTTCGTTTGCCACAAAGGTATGCGTTGATATAATGTCAGCACCAGCCTCTATATACAACTGATGCACCTTTTTTACTTTATCGTATTCTTCTCCCGTGAGGCGTTGCAACATGGTTCCCATGGCACCGTCCAACACCAAAATTCTATTCGGCAATTCTTCTCGAAATGATTTCATTGTATTTTGTATAGAGTGAGCAAAATTATCTATTTTCTCCATTATTTTCACTATATTTGTGCCGAAATTACCAACAGAAACATGAAAAAAACGTTTGCGCTTATATTGTTGATTCTATTTGCTTTTTGGTTGGCACCTGCCGCATATGCCGACTGGCGCTATGGTATTAGTGCCAGCTATGACAACACCGGTGCCACATGGACCGTCGATAACGAGACACACGGAACACGCAATATTAGTGGATTTTCCATTGGTCCCACCATTGCCTACGAGGTGGTCGATTATTTTTCGGTACAATCGGGACTTTATTTCTCGATGAATGGTTTTGCCACCGCCGGACATAGCTACATTTTGGGCATGGAAGTAAAAGCCATAGAAACAGCCCATTTATTTTACCTGCAACTACCTGTTTATGCAGTAGGACAGTTGCCACTTAAAAACGATGCCTTACTTCTGTTAGAAGTGGGTCCTCACTTGGCATGTGGTGTAGCCAGCCATATTACCACCGAAATAGAATTGGCCGATCGCACCGAAACCCAACAAAGCAGCAGCGCCTTTGAGGAGGATTTATCTCGCTTTAACGCTGCCATGCACTTTGGCATTGGTGCCGAATACATGGGTGCCCGTATCATGTTGGGCTATAACTTAGGGTTGTACAACATGGCATTAAAAAAAGATACAGAGCTACGAAGTGGCGGTTTCTTTGTGTCGGTAGGTTATATGTTTTAATAGGCGACACCCGTGAGATTTGACGAATTTAACTTAGAAGCTGCGCTATTGGATGGCTTGCAAGCGATGAATTTTAAGGAAGCCACTCCCATTCAAGCGCAAACCATTCCCCTGATTCAATCCAAAAAAGACATGATTGCCTGTGCCCAAACCGGCACCGGCAAGACAGCTGCCTACCTGCTACCCATCATCAACGTTTTGTGTCAAAAAGACAAGGCCACCGACCAGATGGGTGCTTTGATTATGGTACCTACCCGCGAGCTGGCGCTTCAAATTGACCAACAATTAGATGCGTTTGCTTATTTTTTGCCCATCAGTTCGGTAGCGGTTTATGGAGGAGGAGATGGTGCTACCTTTAGCCAACAAGAAAAAGCTATGCGCAGTGGTGTTGATATTGTCATCGCTACTCCGGGCAGATTGATTGCCCTGCTTAACATGGGGAAAATAGATATGTCGTCCATCCAATTCTTTGTATTGGACGAGGCAGATAGGATGTTAGAAATGGGATTTGTCGATGACATTATGCGCATCGCCTCCTACTTGCCCAAAAACAAACAAACCCTGCTCTTTTCGGCTACCATGCCACCCAAAATACATGAGTTGGCACGCAAAGTGCTCAACCACCCCACCGAGGTGCACCTATCCACTTCCAAGCCTGCCGAAAAAATTGATCAATCGGCATTCATCTGTTACGAAACACAGAAATTGGCATTGATTCAGCAAATTTTTGCCACCAATCAACTGCATCGTGTCATTGTTTTCTCATCGTCCAAACAAAAGGTCAAAGAAATGTACCACACGTTTAGACGCATGCACATCAAGGTAGCTGCCATGCACTCCGATTTGGAGCAAAGCCAACGTGAAGAAGTAATCCGCCAATTTAAAAACGGACACTACCACCTATTGGTAGCTACCGACATCATGGCACGTGGCATTGACATTGAAGACATCGAAATGGTCATTAACTACGATGTACCACACGATGTAGAAGATTATGTACACCGCATTGGACGTACAGCCCGCGCCGGTGGCGAGGGAAAAGCCATTACCTTTGTAGCAGAAAAAGAGCAGCTAAAATTTGCTGCTATCGAACGGTTTATCGAAAAAGACATCCAAAAGGTGCCTTTACCTGCCGACTTGGGCGAAGGTCCAACATATCGTCCAACACAGGAAAAACCATCATATCGACGCAAAAACGAGAAACGAAGATTTTTTAAACGACCTAAAAAGAGTTCACAGAGAACCGATAACAAATAGTATGAAAAGAATTGCCATTATTGGCGGAGGTATAGCCGGTCTTTCCGCCGGCATTTATGCCCTAAAAAGCGGCTTTGCCTGCGATATTTACGAACAACATGTTTTTGCCGGAGGGCAATGTACCAGTTGGAAACGCAAGGGTTTTCACATAGACAATTGCGTGCATTGGCTAACAGGAACCAACCCTGAGACACAAATGTACCAAGTGTGGAAAGAACTGCACGTATTGGGCGACGAAGTAGAAATTTTACAGAATCCCTCGTTTTTGCACATAGAAAGTGAGCATGGCAGTTTGGACCTTTGGCAAGACACCCAACGCATGCGTCGTGAGCTCTTGGCTCTTTCGCCACAAGATGCCGTTGCCATCAACGATTTTGTCGATCAAATAGATATCTACAAAGGCATGGACATGCCGGCTTTAAAACCATTGGAGCAACTATCGTTAAAAGAATGGTGGCAGCTACTAAAAAAACTACGTCCTATCGGCAAAATACATGGTAAACTATCGCGTATTTCGCTACAAGCATACGCCCAACGTTTTAAACATCCTTTGCTACAGCAAATGATACTTGCCTACATGCCACACACCTATAACATCTCATCGTGGCTGTTTGTATTGGGTACATTTTGCAGTGGCAACGGAGCCTTGCCAAAAGGCGGATCGGAAGGTATGATTAGCCGCATGATACAACAATTTGAAGCCTTAGGCGGTACCATCCATACGCGCAAAAAAGCCACCTCGTTTACCTACGGAAAGAAGTGCATCAACAGCATTGTTTTTAGTGATAGCACCACTGCTTCTGCCGATTTTTACATTGCTGCATGCGATGCCTCTGTTACTTTTCACCAATTATTGCACAAAGACATCAACGAAAAGTTTTTTGCTACTCGCTTTATTGATAAAAAGCTGCATCCCGTATATAGCAGTTTTAACACTTATATTGCAGTCGATGCTGACACATCGTTTATAGCCGACACCACTTGGATTACCTGCTCGCCCTATCAGGCTGCCGGAAAATCGCACGCATCCATTTTGCTAAAAAACTTTGTCAACGAGCCCGAATATGCTCCCGAGGGCAAAAATATTTTTCAGACACTGTTGGTACAATACGAAGACGATTTTGATTTTTGGTCCGATTTATACCAACATCATCCCGAAAAATACAAGCAAGAGAAAGCCCATATCGCTGCCCAAATCATCGAACGATTAGAGCAACACTACCCCTCGCTTAAAGGCAAACTATCGGTTGTAGAAACCGTTAGTCCCTATAGTTTTAATCGATTCTGTGGCGCATACAAGGGGTCGTACATGAGTTTTATACTTACTCCCTATGCCAAAAAGAAATCGCACAAGGGGTACATAAAAGGCATTAAAAACTTGTACATTACCGGTCAGTGGTTGCAACCTCCGGGCGGACTTCCCAATGCGGCAGTTACTGGCAAATTTACCATTCAACGCCTGTGCAGAGCCATCAAAGTTCCGTTTAATCGCATCAGCAAATAATTATATTTTGTGGGCACATCATCGACCTATCATCTGTTATGCCTAATCCGTTTTTTCGATTCAAACAATTTACCATTTACCAAGACAAGTGTGCCATGAAAGTAGGCACCGATGGCGTTTTATTGGGGGTAACAGCCGATGTGACACAAGCCGCATCGATTTTAGATATTGGGACAGGCACAGGACTCATTGCGCTGATGTTGGCACAGCGCAACAGCAAAGCACACATCGATGCCATCGAAATAGATGGCGCTGCTGCTCGACAAGCACAAGAAAACGTAAACAGCAGTCCCTTTACACATATTCGGGTCATCGCTACTTCGCTACAAGCATACACCACCCAACAACCCTACCAGCTTATTGTAAGCAATCCTCCCTACTTTGTAGACGGACTAAAAACGCCCAATGCACAGCGAACCATGGCACGCCATACCGATAGCTTATCGTTCGAGGAGTTGCTACAAGGAGTAGATAGACTGCTACACGAAGAAGGAAAATTTTGGGTCATATTGCCCCACGACCAAATGACGCATTTTTGCTCAACAGCCACCCATTATCGGTTGCATTGCTACAAAAAGATACACGTCTATCCTCGCGCAGACAAGGGGGCAAAGCGCATCATTATGGGATTTACACGTACCTTTACCCCATGTATCGAAGAAGACCTAATCATCGAAGGCGACCAAAGACACACCCTATCGCCTGCTTTTGCGAAGCTAACCCACCCCTTTTATTTAGATTGACACCGCTACAACCGTTGCGGTTTTATGATAGTACAAATAGCCCGAGATGTGCTCCCACCTACCCATCTGTTTAAGTAGTTGCATATATCCGCTAATTTGCTTTTGATAGGTTTCTCGCTGTTCACCAAACTTATAATCAACCACCACAATACTATTTCCGTCTACCAACAAGCGGTCGGGACGATACAAGGCGCCATGCTTTCCATCGGATAGCTGCGTAACGATGGTACGTTCGTTCCAAACCGTAGGATAGCTGCCATCAAACCATTTTCTAACCTGTACATGCTGCATGATCTTTGCGATTTCTGCTTTTGCCCATGCTTTTTGATTGGGCAAGAGCATGCCCAAACGTTCTACTTTATCGATGGCTCTATCGGTATCGTCTATGGTTTGCATAAATTGTAAAATTTGGTGCAATATATTTCCTTGACGCTGCTGTTCGGAGAATTCGGCTTGTAAACGTAGCTTTAGGTTGCCATCTTGGTAGCGATGCGAGTAGTAAGGCAAAGTGGTAACAGAAGAAGTAGCCGTATTGGCTGTATTTTTTCTTTGGGGCAGTTCTCCATAAGTAAATAGGCGTACCAGCTCCGTTTCTTGCATGCGAACACCTTCCTTTTCTGATTGTTCTTCGCATACCTTTGTAAGCAATTCGTAACCGCTGATATCGTCCTTAGGAGCCTGCATCGGTGGATAGGAAAATACGTAGATAGCCTTTTGGGCACGTGTAAAAGCCACATACCATTTGTTTAAATAGTCGATGGCCTTAAACCCTTTTTCTTGATAGTAGCTATCGACAAAATAGGTTTTCTTTAATTCTTTTCGGTTGCGAACGGGAATCATGGGCAATCCATCCACCGGTGTGCCCACAGGCGAACACCAAAGCAAATTTTCGTGATTGCCTGTATCCCAGATAGCAGCTTGCATGTAAGGCATTAGTACCACGGGGAAAGCCAAGCCTTTGGATTTATGAATGGTCATAATTTGAACAGCATTCTGTTTGTCGTTGTCCGATAGCTTGGTATCCTTTCCGATGCTATCCCACCATTGAACAAACGCTCGTGCATCCGAATAGTTGCGCGCCACAAAATCGGAAATTGTATCTTGAAACGCCTGCAAATACACCGCATTTTGAGTTTCTGTATGCAACTGCAATAGCTGAATATACTGTTCGACAGCTTCAAAAAGGGGCAACTGCATTGCCTTTTCTAAGGCTTCTTGTTTATCCTGTTCCAACCGACAAAGCAACTCAAATTTAAACCTGTCTACTTCCGGTTGCATAGAGCAAGACATTCGTATCACAGCTACCAACAAACGGATAGCCGGCGATTGGGACAAGCGCAAAGAATCGGCAGACAAGATGGGTATTTCCTCTTGCAATAACCAAGATGCCACCTTACTGCCTTCTGCTCCCGTGTTGACCAAAACGGCTATATCGGCGTATTGATAGCCTTGCTGCAACAGTTGCCTTACAACGTCAAGTATCCTGCCTTTTAGGTACTCATCTGCTTGTTCGCTAAGCAACTTCTCTTGATACAATTCTATGTGTACCAACCCTTGCTCCAATTCCTTACCATCAGGCACCAGTTGCGCCACATCGGCATAAGCATCGCGCAATGCTTTTGCCAAATCTATTTGCCCGGTATGGGGCAAAAAATCGGCTATCCGTTGGGCTAAATAATCGGATAAAAAAGCAAAACAAGCATTGTTAAAAGCAACGATACGTGCATCGCTTCGCCAATTGGTATTGAGGGTATAATCTGTAACCGCAAAAGTTTGTGATAGTTGTGATGAGAGAATACGCCAATCGGAGTTGCGCCAACGGTAAATACTTTGCTTTACATCGCCCACCACCATATTGTCGTGCCTGTTAGCGATACTCTCGGCAATGAGCGGTTTAAAATTTTCCCATTGCATGGCAGAAGTATCCTGAAACTCATCCAACATAAAGTGATGCAAATACGTGCCCGACTTTTCGTAGATAAAGGGTGTATCGCAATCATTGATAACGGCACGCAAAAAACCGTTTACTTGCGATAGCAAAACCATATTGTTTTCGCGCAGGTAACGCTGGATAAAACCATCTAATTCTAACAACATGGGAAGTAAGTTTACCTTATCGAGTACCGCCTGCAACGAATAATACAACTGCTCGTTTTCTCGCAAAACAGCAAACAAATGATCCAATGCTTGAGGCAATCCTTTTCGCTGCAACAATTCGATGGTATCCGGATGTTTTTTATGAAAATCTTTCGGAAAAGCTTTTTTCCAATCGGACTCCATATCAAAAAATTTGTCAGAAAACTCGGGCCACTTATGTCGAACCACTTTTGTTGTTAGTTGGTTTAGCTTTTGTTTAGAATGTTCGGACGGTTGCACTCCTGCCGATTGACAAATTTTCAAAATATCCGACACCGCACCATTGATAGTAGCCAATAAAGACTGCAATGTAACCGAATGCTTTTCTTTGTAGTTTTTTACTTGCTGCATGGCATCGGGCAACATGCGTAGCTGCCCGATAGATTGGGATACATCTTCTTTAAAAAGTTGCTGTGCCAAATGGGTCAGTTTGCGCCGAAACTGCCAATCTTCTTCTTTATCTATGCTTTCTATTGCACCCTGCAAAAGCCACTGATACAAGTGCTGGTACTCGGGCAAACCCAACGACAGAATCAAATCGTCGATGGCCTGATCTATTACTTCCCTATCGTCCAACATCAGCGCATAACCTCCATACAAGCCCAACTCCCTCACAAAAGAGCGCATCACTTGTTGGTAAAATCCGTCAATGGTCGATACGTTAAAGTGCGAATAATCGTGCAGTACCTCTGCCAACTTTTCGGCTGCCTGCAACGCTGTAAAAGCAGCCCTATTTTCGTTGGGGGTTGTCTTTCCTGCGGCAATATCTGCCAACACTTGTACCATACGCTCTTTCATTTCTTCGGTGGCCTTGTTGGTAAAAGTAACCGCCAAAATATGCTTGTGGTGCGTATGTTTAAGCAGCTGTAAGTAATGCTGCGTAAGCGCAAATGTTTTTCCCGATCCTGCCGAAGCCTTGTATACCTGCAAGCTCATTCCTATCCTCCTTTTACAGCATGTCCTTTACTTTTCAATAGGTGGCGCAATTTTTCGTGCACATCACCCTGTATCAATATTTCGCCGCCACGTGCCGATCCGCCCACGCCCAACTGCGTTTTGATGAGTTTGCACAGTTCTTTGAGTTGGTCGTCTGTACCTTCAAACCCTGTAATCAGCACCGCTGGCTTGCCGTTGCGACGTTGAAACTGCAAACAAAGTTGTTGTTTGAGTGGCTTTACTGCTACCTCTTGGGCAGACACTTGTTGTTTTTCTGTTTCGGGAGCCGCCTCATAAAGCACCCCCAACATATCTTTCCAATCCATGGTTCAAAGATAATACAAACCGAGAGCAATGACAAAAAAACGGAGTTTTTTAGGGCATATTTTATGAGATAATGCATGCTTGCATGCAATTAGCGAACAAAATAGGACCGTAAAAAGCAAACGCAGTTTGCGGTCATTGCCGAGGTGCAGTTTATCTTATTTAAAGAGAATACAAACCGAGTGTAGAAAAAATAAGCTTGCTTAATTTTTTCTACCGAGGTGCAGTTTATCTTCACGAAATACATAGTATTGAGTAAAGAAAAATACAAGGCGACTAAACGACTAAACGACTAAACGACTAAACAACTAAACGAATAAACAACTAAACGAATAAACAAAAAAATATTATCTTTGTGCTTTTAAGCAATCAACAATATGAAAGTAATTTGCGTTGGTTGGAATTATCCTGCCCACAACCAAGAGTTAGCAGGTCCAACACCCAACAAGCCCACTATATTTTGCAAACCCGATTCGGCACTGCTCAAACAAAACAAACCCTTTTACGTGCCCGATTTTATGGGACAAATCGATTACGAATTAGAAGTAGTTATTCGTATCAATCGATTGGGCAAAGGCATTGCCGAAAAATTTGCATCACGCTATTATACCGAAGTGGGACTGGGCATTGATTTTACTGCCCGCGAAATGCAACAAACAGCACGCAACAACGGACAACCATGGGACCTGTGCAAAGGCTTTGACAACTCGGCTGCCATTAGCGAATTTTATCCGCTAACCGATTTTAACACAATAGATAACCTACATTTTCGTTTAGATATAAACGGGCACATCGTTCAGCAAGGCTACACCGGCGATATGCTCTTTAAACCGGACCAATTGATTGCCTACATCAGTCGCTACTACACCCTAAAAATTGGCGATTTGCTTTTTACCGGCACACCAGCCGGCGTGGGGGCGGTAAAACCGGGCGATCGTTTACAAGCCTATTTAGAGAACCAACTTTTAATGGACTTTGAAATCAAATGAGATACGTTGCATTGCTACTTTTAGTGCTTAGTACCACATGGGCATCAATGGGAGCCGAATCGCCCCTATTTACCTATGCAGAACACTCTTGCTTGCAATCGGGCAAGTGGATCAAAATATCGGTTGATAAAAGTGGCGTACACAAGCTTACCTTTCAACAGCTGCAATCCATGGGATTGGAGCAACCCCAACACGTAAAAGTATTTGGTTATGGTGGCGCCCCACTGCCCGAAACATTTACCCAAGATGTACATTTTATCGACGATTTGCCCGAGATTCCCATCTACATGGAACTGGGAGCTGATGGTATTTTTAACGAAGGCGATTACCTCCTATTTTATGCACAAGGGCCTGTAAAAATAAACTATGACAGCCAAAAGAACGTTTATCAACACGTACAAAACCCCTATAGCACCAAAGGCTACTACTTTTTAACCACCGACTGCGGTACAGGGAAACGCATTGCATTGCAACAAGAACAGGCAAGTGGAAATGATACGCTACATATCCGCCAATCGTACAACTATTTTTACCACGAAAAGGAGCTTATCAATCTGTTAGAATCGGGCAGAGAATGGTATGGAGAAAGTTTTACCAACAGCAGCAAAACCCGAAAGTTTACTTTTGATATTCCCTCTTTGGCATCGCCTAATTTAGAGGTAAATACCGCCTACGTAGGCTGTGGCAGCGGCACACATCAGCTACAAATGACCATTGGCAACACCTCGCACGATTTATGGGTGTATGGTTCTGCCAATTCGCACGTCACCGGCACTAAAGGTCAATTTAAAAAAACATTTTCATACCATGGCAGTAGCAAGGTTGCCGTACAATGCACCTACCAAACAAGCTACACTTCTACAGCCTACTTGGATTACATCGGCATTGCAGCCTATCAGCAGTTAACCACTGCCAACCAAAGCGAAACGCCTATTTTCTTTCCCCACCAGCACGCCAACGATTTATTAGCGCGATATACCTTGTACAATACAAAACCGCAGGTAAAAATATGGGAAGTAACCCAACATACCCAACCGTCAGAAATTGCCCATACGCAACAAAACGACAGCCTGTATTTTGTCGCTAAGCACCAAGATGCAAGGCATTTTATCGCAGTCGATACAAAAGGGACTTTCCCATCGCCCGACTACGTTTCTACCATCGACAACCAAGATTTGCACAGCTGGCAAAACATCGACATGGTCATTATCTGCCCCGACGAATACCTCTCTGAGGCCGATCGATTAGCAAGACATCACCGCGACCACGACGGATTAGTGGTAAAAACAGTTACTCCCCAGCTTATCTACAACGAATTTTCTTCGGGCACTCCCGATGTTACTGCCTATCGTTTACTCATGAAAATGCTTTACGACAAAGCTACAAACGATGAGCAAAAACCCAAGCATTTGCTATTTATGGGCAATGCTTTTTACGACAACAGAGGCCTTAAGCATGCCCAACCATCGCTACTTAGCTACCAATCGACAGAGTCGCTAAATTCGACCAAATCGTACGTAAGCGACGACTACTACGCCCTTTTGGATGACAACGAAGGCAAACGCATAGAGGCAGGCACCATGGATATTGGTGTGGGACGACTTCCTGTTAGCAGTACAGAAGAAGCAAAACAATGTGTCGATAAAATCATCCGATACACCACTCAATCCCAGCAAGGAACATGGCGTAATAGTTTTACTTTTTTGGCAGACGATGAAGATGGAAACGTGCACATGAGTCAAGCCAATGCTTTGACCGAAACACTCATGGAACTCAACGCCGCCTATTCTCCCAAGAAAATCTGGCTGGATGCCTATCCACTGCAACAAAACGCCACCGGAGCCACATATCCGGGAGCCAAAGAAGAAGTATTACGAAAACTGCAAGAAGGAACACTGGTTTTTACCTATGTAGGACATGGTGGACCTCATACACTGACATCCGAACAAACCATTACCCGAGCCGATATTGCCTACATGAGCAACAGCAACCTTGGTCTGTGGATTACTGCCACCTGCGATTTTAGCCGCTACGACAATTACGACCGTTCGGCAGGTATGGAGGTCGTACTCAACCCCAACGGAGGTGGCATTGCCTCATTTACGACCACTCGTGTGGTGTACTCGTCAAGCAACAATGCCTTAGCGCAATCCATATACAACGAATTGGTTCCCAAAGAGGGCGAAAGCAAACCCACCTTAGGAGCTATTTTGCGCAAAGCCAAAAATAATTTGGCAGGCGACGCCAACAAACTCAACTTTTGCCTCTTAGGCGATCCTGCCATTACCTTACAATACCCTCAACAAACCATTATTACCGATAGTATCAATGGGGTGCATCCCTCTAAAGCCAACCTACCTGCGTTAGGACTCATTACCATTCATGCTTCGGTACGCAACGAGCAAAACGAGGTCGATACCGATTTTAACGGCACTGCATACGTCACGCTGTACGACAAAGCAGAGTCGATGCAAACATTAGCAGGCAAAGGCAATCCGCCTTTCCAATATACCGATTACAGCAATCAACTTTTTTCGGGACAAGTAGCCGTTATCAACGGGAAAATTGCCTTTACCTTTATGGTGCCCAAAGACATCAACTACTCTATAGGCAATGGCAGGATTACCTACTACGCCATACGAAACGACATGCCCCAAGATGCGCATGGATATAACCAAGATTTTACCGTTGGTGGCAACAGCAGCGACTATGACCCTGCTCAAACAGGCCCTGCCATGCGATTGTACATCAACAGTCCGTATTTTACAGAGGGGCAAAAAGTAAACAATCAACCCATTCTGTACGCTCATTTGTACGATGAATACGGCATCAATACCATTGGAGCCGGCATCGGCCACGATATTATTCTTAAATCGAGCCATCGACCCAACGAAAGCATCAACCTCAACGCCTACTACCAATCGTCGCTCAACGATTATAAGAATGGGGTTATACGCTATCCGCTCGGCGAATTGCCCGATGGCGAATATACATTGGAGCTAAAAGCTTGGAACCTTCAAAACGTATCGAGTACAAAAAGCATACATTTTGTAGTAGAAAAAGGATTGGCACCCTCTATCGACCAATTTACCATTTATCCTAACCCGGTTAAAGAGCAAGCCACCCTATCCATTCAGTACGACAGACCTTCCGATACCGGAAAAATAGAATTTTTTGTATACGATTTGGTGGGACAATGCCATTGGAAAAGCGACCAAGTACTGCAAACGGCAGATGGGTTATACACCACAACATGGCACTTAGATACCCCCAACGGCATCTATCTAAAACCCGGATTGTATTTGGCAAGCGTACGCATTACGGCATCCGATGGCACCACACAACAAAAGACAAAAAAGATTATCGTTGCAGCACAATAAAATCCA
The DNA here is from genome assembly GCA_017508305.1 of Paludibacteraceae bacterium. Taxonomy (GTDB): domain Bacteria; phylum Bacteroidota; class Bacteroidia; order Bacteroidales; family Paludibacteraceae; genus Enterocola. The sequence continues at coordinate 26,807 of JAFVZF010000029.1, forward strand.
TAAAAAAACGTTATTTTTGTAGCCGTTTTTTTAAAAGATAACATTTATTTATTCATTACATACATTTATGAAGAAGAACATTCTGCTATTATTAGCCCTATTGACTTTGTTTCCCATGTGGATGCATGCACAAGAAGATGCTTCCTACGAACAATTTACCCCCATTACTACCGGCGTAAGCTTTTTGAGCGTTGCTCCTGATGCACGTGGTGGTGGTATGGGTGACGTAGGTGGTGCCACTGCTCCCGACGGCGATTCACAATACTGGAACCCTGCTAAATATGCCTTTATCGATGGCGTTGGTGGTGCTAACGTATCTTACGTTCCTTGGCTAAGAAAATTAGTTTCGGACATCGACTTGATTTCGGCATCAGGTTACTACAAAATACAAGATGTACAAACCATTGCGGCTTCGTTCCGTTTCTTCTCTATCGGCGATGTACTCATCAATCAATCGCCCGACACCGAAGGGTTCAACGTTAAGCCTTACGACTTGGCATTGGACGTATCTTACTCGCGTATCTTAGCAAAGAACTTCTCGATGGGTGTGGCTTTGCGCTTTATTTGGTCCGACCTTACCGGCGGTTACAACGCAGCAGAATCAGGCTACTTAGAACCGGGTTGGTCGATTGCAGCCGATATTTCGGGTTATTATGGTCAAAAAGTAGATTTTGCATGGGGAACCGGTTTTGGTGGTTTTGGTTTTAACATCTCTAACATCGGTAAAAAAGTAGAATACGGCGACTACACCAGCGCTGCTTTCTTGCCTACTAACTTACGTTTGGGTGGTCGTTTTACCATGCCTATTGACAAATACAACCACATTACCGCTCATTTGGACATCAACAAGCTATTGGTGCCAGCCCGCCCCATTCAAGGCGATGGCGAGAGCCCTGAAGATTTTAGCAAACGCTTGGACGAATACTATAAAATGGACCCCATTACCGGTATTGGCCGCTCGTTTGTAGACATGGCAGATGGTTCTGCTTACAACTTTGGAGCACACTTTAAAAGACTTACTTGGTCGGCAGGTATCGAATACGACTACAACGAACAATTCTTTGGTCGTGTTGGTTTGTACTACGAGGACCCCACCGTAGGAGGTCGTCAATACGCTACCTTTGGTGCCGGCTTTAAACTCAACGTATTCTCGTTGGATGTAGCTTACGTACTTTCTATTGCTCAAAACAACCCATTGGACCAAACCTTGCGTTTTACCCTTGGTTTCAATATTGGTGGTATGAAAGAGTTAATTGGATTTAGCAAAGACGACAAAAAAGACTAAGCATGAAAATACGCGTAGGCTTTGGATACGACGTGCACAACCTTGTACCTAACCGAGAGTTATGGTTAGGAGGTTTACAAATTCCACACGAAATGGGATTGCAAGGTCATTCGGATGCCGATGTATTGATTCATGCCATTTGCGATGCTTTGTTGGGTGCTGCTCATTTGCGTGATATTGGTTATCATTTTCCCGATACAGCTGGCGAATATAAAAACATCGATAGCAAAATTTTGCTCAGAGATACGGTAGCTTTGATTCGTCAAAAGGGCTACGAAATTGGTAATATAGATGCCACAATATGTGCCGAGCGTCCTAAACTAAAAGATTACATCGAGTCCATGCAAAACTGTTTGGCAGATGTAATGGGTATTGAGAGCGAAGACGTGTCTATCAAGGCTACTACTACCGAAAAATTGGGCTTTGTAGGACGCAAAGAAGGTATTGCCGCCTACGCAACGGTACTGATACAGCGACTACCTTAAACCTATATAATCTTTTACACTTTTACATCTCGGTCACAAAATGGCCGAGATTTTTTTATTCCTATATCAATCAGTCCTTTCGGCGATTCAATGCTCGGCAAACGCTCCGGTCAGGATTTTTTCAAGTAGCGAGAGCAGAGGCAAGTTTACTTGACTATGCCGAGTCACGAGAAAAAACATGGAATAATTACACATACAAAAACTACAAAATGTGAACTCGCTTCGCTCAAACAACACATTTTGCTTCACGTTTTTGCACATATAAATCTCTTTCCGCCCTCCGCTAACGGCACTCGCATTTGCATCGCCTCACCACCAAAAAAAGCACCCCGCAGGGTGCTTTTTTGATGAATCGACGAATCGACGAATCGTCTAATAGGATTTTAAATGAACTTACCTAAGAATATATTTTAAAGGAGGGATTTTTAGGCGTACGATGTGCGAGAAACCGGAGTTTACTAAGCGTAAATGAGGATTTCGAGCACGAGTACAACGACAAAAGCACCCTTTAAAATTATTCTTATTTTGCTTGTTCTAACTGCAAAGTCTTAGTAGGCTGATCGCACACTTCCGAAGGTCCAAAATATTGGATAGGACCGGGGTATACGTATGCGGTTTCTTTTGCCCAAGTAGCACGGTTTTCTACCAATTTTTTGAAAGGAGCACCGTCCAATTCTACCAACGCTTTGCGGATAACAGGTTTCATTTCGCCGTGACGACGTTCCATGTTCATCATCATGGTAACTGGGACCCCACCGGCAATCCATTCTTCGGCAGGAGCAGTGGTATTGCGGATAAGCGACATATAACCGGTTTTGCCAGCGCCAATCAATTTAGCAGCGTTGAAACCTAATGAGTAGCAGTAGTCAGCGTCAAAGTTAGAAGGTGCAGCGCAACGGCCTTCGTAACCGAAGAAGTGACCCAAACCTGCAAATTTACCTACAAATTTACCTTCTGCTTTCATGGCAGCAAGACGGGTTTTAACCATCTCGATAAGCAATTTTTCGGTTTCGATTAACGATACTTGAACGTTACCATGTGGGTCGCGATCCAAAGTCAATTGTTTAGCAATTGCTTCTGGAAGCGATGCGTATACTGCAGCACTGGTAGCAGTTAAGCCTTTAAGGGCTTTTTGTACGTCGCTTTCGTGTGCCAAAAGGTCGTTCAATTCAGCAATCAACACTTTCATTTCGGGGATAAACTCGATCAAACCTTCTGGAATAAGGATTACACCGAAGTTATTACCTTCTGCAGCACGAGCAGCCACGGTATCTGCAATATTGTTTACAATGTCTGCCAAAGTCATTTGTTTTGCTTCTACTTCTTCAGAAACGATACAAATGTTAGGTTGGGTTTGCAAGCCACATTCTAGTGCGATGTGAGATGCAGAACGACCCATCAATTTAATAAAGTGCCAGTATTTTTTTGCTGAGTTAGCGTCACGCATAATGTTGCCGATAACTTCCGAATATACTTTACAAGCGGTGTCAAAACCAAACGATGTTTCGATCATGTTGTTTTTAAGGTCACCGTCGATGGTTTTAGGACAGCCAATTACTTGGATACCGGTATTTTTTTGCAAGTAGTATTCTGCCAATACGCAAGCGTTGGTGTTAGAGTCGTCACCACCAATAATAACCAAAGCATTGATGCCTAATTGGTTGCAAATTTCGATACCTTTGTCAAATTGAGCAGTTTCTTCTAATTTGGTACGACCTGAGCCGATGATGTCAAAACCACCGGTATTGCGGTATTCATCAACGATTTCTGCAGTAAGTTCGATGTATTTGTGATCTACCAAACCGCTGGGACCACCCAAGAAACCATACAATTTGCTATCAGCATTTAGCGATTTTAGTCCGTCAAACAAACCAGAAATAACGTTGTGTCCGCCGGGAGCTTGACCACCCGATAGGATGACACCTACATTGATAGCAGGAAGTTGAGTCGCAGCCCCCTCTTCGAAAGTAATAACGGGCATACCGTAGGTGTTAGGAAACAAGTTTTTAATCGCTTCTTGGTCGGCTACCGATTGAGTAGCTTCGCCTTCTTTTACAGCAACTGCACCTTTCAATGCTTTAGGCAATTTAGGTTGATAAGCAGCTCTGGCAATTTGCAATGCACTTTTAGTCATATCAATAAGTATTAAATGAAATTTCAAACGGCAACAAAATTACAAAATAATATGCGATTATACAAGCACATCCCTGTAATCCACTCAACATGTAACAACAATGTAACCCAAATTGCACAAAAACGTTAAATATCATGATTTTTAGTCATCAACTTGCGGTAAGCATCTTATTTTTAGTAACTTTGCAGGAAAATCTTGTCTATTAGGTAAAATTGAAAGCAATTAAAACCTATATCATCACGCTTTTATGCCTGCTTGGTTGCCAAAGCATGTGGGCGCTTACATTTACAGGCTCGGTTACCGACTCCATAACCGGTGAGCCACTTCCATTTATCTCCATACGTATTGCAGGCACCATGTACGGTGACGAAACCGACATTGATGGTAACTTTTCGCTCAATGCAGAAGATACGGATAAGCTTGAATTTACCTTTTTAGGATACAAAACCAAAACATACGCCCTTAACAAGTACGTTAATAGGCACATGAATGTTAAATTGGTTCCTACCGATTACATGCTACAAGAGGTACAGGTAACCTCCAAGAACAGCTACTCCAAAAAGAACAATCCTGCAGTAGAACTTGCCAAACGTATCTTGGCACAAAAAAACGATAACCGTATAGAAAATGCCAACTACTACCAACGCGACACCTACGAAAAATTACTATTAGGTATTACCGACGTAAAGAGTGGTAAACTTACCGAAAACTTGGGGTTAAGCGAGGTAGTAAATCAATCGGACACCTCTATTGTCAGTGGTAAAAATATACTCATGGTTTCGCTCAAAGAAAAAACCATGACCCAATACTACCGCAAATCGCCTGCTACTAAAAAACAGATTGTAACCGGCAGACAAGAAAAAGGGATAGACGACCAACTCTTTGCCGAAGGTTGGCTTACCACCTACATGGACGAAATGTTCAAAGACATTGACATCTACAACAGCAACATCAATATTGCCTTTAAACCTTTTGTGGGTCCGTTATCGCCCATTGCCACCGATTTTTACAAATTCTTTATCAAGGACACGGTATCCATCGATGGCGAAAAATACATCAACCTTGGTTTTACTCCCTTTAACTCGTCGTTCTTCGGGTTTATGGGTTTTATTACTGTGGACGATTCGACCTTAGCCATTAAGCATGTAAACATTGACATTCCTAAAAATACCAACATCAACTATTTGGATGGTTTTCACTTGGAACAAAACTTTGATATCAACGATCAAGGTATCATGGAGTTGCAAGACGACCAACTAACCGCCGAGTTTTATTTGGTAAAAGGGACCAAAGGTTTTTATGCACAACGTACGCGTACCTTTAGCGATTACGAATTTAACGTACCAAACGATTCTATTCTGCGTAGCTTTGCCGGAACGGAAATGGTTTTAAAAGACGCCAAATCGCAAGATAGCACCCACTGGCAGGCCTACAGAACAGATAGCATACAATTGGCGCAAAACAAGGTATCGACCCTTTTGGATAAGCTACAAAACAATGTAGTGGTAAAAGGTGTACTATTTATTGCCGAGCTACTTATCAAAGGCTATTTGCGCACAGGCGACCCCAGCTATTTTGACATTGGTCCCTTCTATACCATGTTTAGTGGAAGCACCATCGAAGGTTTCCGTTTGCGTGTTGGGGGCGAAACCACCGCCAATATGAATCCTAATTTCTTTACCAAGGGCTACATGGCATACGGTTTTTTGGACCACAAAATAAAGTACGGACTTGATTTCGAATATTCTTTTAACCAAAAAAGTTACCACGCACGCGAGTTTCCCGTCAACTCGATTGCGCTTAGCTACACCGACGATATTAGAACATTGGGCGAAAATCCAGTCAATTCATTAACTGATAACTGGGCGTACTCTATTAAACGTATGCCTATTTACAACATGATGTACTACAAACAACTAAAATTGCAGTACACCTACGAAGATATGAGTGGTTTTTCGGTCAACCCATGGATTAAAACAGAATACCAGACACCCACCGGAAACATTGAGTTTAAAATAGCCAAGGACGGTACCGAGTTAGACCACTTACTAAACAACGAGGTGGGTATTAAGCTACGCTATGCACCACAAGAAAAATTTGTGCAAGGACGTATCTATCGTTTTAACCTAAAAAACCCTCATCCTGTATTTGAGCTAACGCACCAAGCCAGTTTCAAAGACATATTGGGCACCAGCTACGGCTACCAAACCACCGAATTAAAATACAGCCAACGTTTCTTTATTTCGGCATTTGGGCGTATCGATTTAACGGTTAAAGCAGGTAAAGTATGGACAGGTGATGTACCCTATATGTACTTGTTCAGCCCCAACTCCAACACCTCGTTTACCGTGATGCCAGAATCGTTTAGTCAAGCCAACCCATTGGAATTTGTTACCGACCAATATGCATCCATCGACTTGGGTATATCGACCAACGGTTTGCTGTTTAACCTGATTCCGGGCGTAAAAAAGTTACAACTTCGCGAAGTATTTGGTTTCAAAGCGTATTGGGGATACCTTTCAGACAAAAACAACCCTGCCTACAACCAAGATTTGATGACTTTCCCTGTTAATTCGGGAACACTCAATCCGGCAGAACCCTACATGGAATTTAGCGTTGGTATCGACAACATTCTACGTGTATTGCGTGTCGATTATGTAAGGCGTATCAACTACCTTGATCGCCCCAACGTAGCCGCCAACGGTGTACGCGTATCGCTTAGCTTTACGTTCTAACTTTACTCGTTTAGTTGTTTAGTCGTTTAGTTGTTTAGTCGAAAGCAATTATCTTACCGTAACTTTTGGCAAATCGCTCCATTGTGTAGTATAAGCGGGCGATTTATGATTGGACGATACATATACCTGCGCTCCTCCTTGCGATGCAAGGGTGAGCGCATTTTTTCCATAAGCACCTCGTATACGGTCCATTACTTGCGATAGTTTTTGCTCTTTTTCACGATGCTGTACATCCTCAAAAAGCGAATACATGGTATGCGATGCTCTTTGCAACTTATTAAATACCACACCAGCTCTCTTATAGCCATAGCGGGGCGAAAATATTTCTTTTACCGCCTTTACTGCAGCCGACACAATAGTACGTTGATCGGCATCTTCTTCCTTCTAATCCTCCTCACTCCTGATTCTTGTCGGCCTTCAGC
>JAFVZF010000030.1 GCA_017508305.1 Paludibacteraceae bacterium
GTTCGTTTAGTTCAGGATTAACTTGTTGCAAATGCGTTAGTGCTATTATGCCGCAATCATAATTTATGGTTGCGGCTTTGTTTTCTTTACTAAAATCCTTACTTTTGTCACGTTGGTGTTGCTGCTAAAAATCGCCAACCTATTCATCTTAATTCTATAATCTTATGAACAAAAACAAAATTGCTACTACGCAGAATCCTTTAGAGGAAATCGAGAACCTTATTTTAACCATTAGAGGCAAGCAGGTGATGCTTGACCGTGATTTAGCACGGCTTTATGGTGTAGAAACAAAGGTTCTAAATCAAGCTGTGAAACGTAATATCGAACGTTTCCCAGAACGTTTCATGTTTCAATTAACAGATAATGAAGTGGTTAAACTGGTCACAATTTGTGACCGGTTCAGGTTGTTAAAGCATTCTAGTTCATTACCCTATGCTTTTACCGAACATGGTGTTACTATGTTAGCAAGTGTTTTGAAAAGTGAAATAGCGGTACAGATTAGTATAAAAATAGTAGATGCTTTTGTAACTATGCGTCATGCTTTGCCATCCTATAATCAATTGTATAATAGAATTGAGAATATTGAATACCATCAACTTCTTATGATGCAGCGTCACGATAAAACCGAGAATCAAATTGAAGAAATTTTTCGTGCCCTGTTTAAATATGACTTGCCAAATCAGAAAGTTTTTTTTGACGGTCAATTATTCGATGCACACGTTTTGATGAGTAGGTTAGTAGAGTCGGCAGATAAGCGTATTGTGTTGATTGATAATTACGTGGATGAATCTGTCTTGACCTTGTTTTTAAAGCGTAAAGAGCATGTTTCTGCTACTATTTACACCATGCAAATGAGCAGCGCCTTTAAATTGGATTTGCAAAAGCACAATGCTCAATATCCACCTATAGCAGTAAATATTTATACCAAGGCACACGATAGGTTTTTAATCATAGACGATAAAGTGTATCACGTAGGTGCATCGGTCAAAGACCTTGGTAAAAAGTTGTGTGCCGTGTCGTTGCTCTCTTGCATCGATGCTGATGAAATGATAGGTAAATTGTAGGGACGCACGGCTCGTGCGTCCGAGAGGCCTTTTAGCATGAGCGAAACGAATAATTTACCTACGGTATTGGACTTTCTACCATCCGCACTTGCAATTTAAGCGAGTGCGGATTTGTTTTTTTATTTTTTTTTACTACCTTTGCCCTTGCATTAGGTGCTCCTAAGTCCATAGCGATAAGGGAGTGAAAAGGGAATTGGGTGAAAATCCCAAACAATGCCTGTTGCTGTAAGTTCCTCTTACATAGTAAGAAAAAGTTTTTTTACATACACTTTGTCACTGGCTATAAAAGCTGGGAAGGCGTAATAAAAACGGAACAAGTCAGAAGACCTACCAATGCATCCAAAGATTTAACCTGCAGGATTACGGGTATAGAATCGCAAAATGCTTTTAAGCCAAAAAAAGTTTCTGACTTGTTTCGTTATTTTTTGTGTCCATTTGTTTAACAGTGCGGACGTGTTAGCCTCTTTTTAGTGTTTGGTGGGTGTATTTTGAGTTATTCTATTATCCGTTTCCTTGCAAGGGAAATGGATATTTTTTTTACTCAATATTCACTCATTATTTTTTTCTATGAAACGATTTTATGCTTTACTCACGCTCTTGGGCATTGCCCTTTGTGGTGTGGCGCAAGTACCTGCCATTATTGCGGTGGGTGCCGATGGGCAGGAACAGACGTATCAACTGTCGCTTGCCAAAGAAATTGTGTTTGAAACGGCAGGTGATGCTCCAACCATGCAACTTAAGTTGTTGGATGGAACGCAAGTAGTAGGTTTAACCGAAGTCCTTTTTGGAAGTATCGACCCTGATGTTCCTACCCACATTACGGGTACGGATGCACCTATGGTGTACGTTTTTCCTAACCCCGTAGTTGGTACCCTTTATGTAAGTGGTGTGGGCGATAACACCCAATTACAAGTGTTTGATTTATCAGGTAAATTGATAAAATCAGATGCCGGCAGTAGTATTTCTGTCGCTCATCTAAATCAAGGAACATACCTTTTACGCATCGAAAACAAAGTCGTTAAATTTATAAAACAATAAACCTATGAAAAGAATTTTATCCCTATTGATAGCCAGTGTTGTAAGTGTTGCCCTTTTGGCACAAAGCAGTTTTTATATCTACAAATTAGATGGTAGTATAGAGCAGTATTTGATCGATGAAGTGGAGCGCATTAGCTTTGAAGCACCCGAAGTTGATCCAGACCAACCTATCGAACCAGATCAACCTGTCGACCCCGAACCACAAGTAGCGGTGCTTACCTTTGAGGATGCAGATGCTAAATTTCCTGCCTATACGTTAGATTATTGCAGTGTAGATGTAGAAAAATGGTCGGATATTATCCCTGCTGCCGATCAACAATCTTACGGCGGTAGTACGCTTATTTATGCAGATTGGAGCAATCCAGATGGAGCTCCTTACACTTGGACCGATGCCGGTAATACAGGTTTGACCCATACTTTCCCTTATAATTGGGGTACCTACGATTTTGCTGGTGGTGGCATGGTTATTTCTAATCATTACGTAAGCTTAGAAGAATTAGAAAATGTAGGAACAGGTGGTATGTACAATTATCAGTTAAGTATATTGGGCGAGCAAACCGATAATGCGTTTGCTTTTGCCTATTGCGATTCGAAAGTAGACTCCGAAGCTAAAATAGAGTTAGCCTTTGAAGATAGTGTGGCTCGTCAAATTAACAAAATGAAGGTGGTAATGGGTGCGCTACCCATCTACTGCATGATAAACGGTAGCGATTTTAGCGAAGCCTACGACGATGACGACTACTTAAAATTAGTAGTAACTGGTTATGCCGAAGATGGAAGTACTCAACAAGTAGAAATTATGTTGGCAGATGGTTCAGACCCCTCTACATGGGCAGTGGATTGGACCGAAGTTGATTTATCATCGCTTGGAAAAGTAACCAAAATAGCATTCTACTTGGACGAAGCCCAACAAATTAGCTACGATGGTGGTAATACCATCTATTACAAAACACCTTTATATTTTGCTATAGATGATGTGGAAGTGCAATTATAAGCGCATTGTAGAACTATTCCTTGTTGTGTTGTTTATGGGCGGTATGACCGCCTGTAACAACGATGAGGATGTGTTTGGACCTGGGGAAGATGTCCCATCAAATCCATCCATCCCTTCAAAACCAGTCTCTTACTATCGCCCAAAAACCAGTTTGTCGCAAGCACAATGCAACAAGGTATATCAGTATTTACCCGCTCCAGGTCAGTTTATTAACGAAACCAAAACGGGCGGATTTACCGATAAACATACCACGCAACAAGCTGCCAATACCTACGCCGAGGAACGTCTTGCTGCTGGCATTTGGGTATCGTTGGGTGGTTTTGGCGGGTACGTGGTTGTGGGTTTTGATCACAGTATAGACAATACAGGTGGCTACGATTTTGCCATTGTGGGCAATTCGTTTAATAACTCGTCCGAACCAGGTATTGTATGGGTGATGCAAGATGAAAACGGCGACGGTATGCCCAATGATACGTGGTACGAACTAAGAGGCTGCGAAACGGGATTGCCTACCACCTTGCAAAACTATGCCGTAACCTATTATAAACCCACAGAACCTGGTCAGCCTGTAAAATGGACAGATAGCCAGGGACAAAGTGGCGAAATTGATTACCTAAAAGCCTATCACCAGCAAGATTATTACTATCCACTTTGGGTAGAAAGCGATAGTTATACGCTTACAGGGACACGTTTGGAAGCTAAAAATTACGACCAATCGGGCAAAGGCTCGTACTGGGTATTGCCCACCTTTGATTGGGGCTATGCTGATAATTTTAGCAATATAGACCGTGTAACCCCCAAGTCGGTAGATAATCGTTTTAAAATATCCGATGCCATGGATAGCAATGGTAAGGCAGTTTCGCTGGACTATATCGATTTTGTAAAAGTGCAAACGGGTGTTAATAGCAAAAGCGGTTGGTTAGGCGAAGTTTCTACCGAAGTAGTAGGCTTCTACGACTGCTCCATGAAATAAGCTAAAAAAATCCCTCAACAATGAATTCGGGCACTTCGACAAGCTCAGTGACCGATAACTCCTAACTACTCGCTCCGCTCATGATTTTGCTCCCGCTCGGCATAATCAAATAAATTTGCTTCTGCTCTCGCTTACTCGCAAAATTCCTAACTCCTAACTCCTAACTCCTAACTCCTAACTATCATGAGGTTTCTTTACCCAATCATTCTGATTTTTCTAACCGTTTCTTGCATGGAGTGGGATTATGGTTATCAAGAAGATTTTACTGCCCCTACATCGGGTTTGTTTGTGATAAACGAAGGTAATTTTCAGTATGGGAATGCCACGCTTTCGTTTTACGACCCATTAACACACCAAGTAGAAAATGAAGTGTTTTTTCGTGCCAATGCCATGAAGTTGGGCGATGTGGCGCAGTCTATGCTTATTCGAGGTAACGTGGGGTGGGTGGTGGTGAATAACTCGCACGTGGTGTTTGCTATCAATACCACCACGTTTAAAGAAGTAGGGCGCATTACTAACCTTACTTCGCCCCGTTATATGCACTTTGTGTCCGATACCAAAGCCTACATTACGCAACTGTGGGATAACCGTATTTTTATAGTCAATCCCAAGACTTACCAAATAACGGGTCATATTCAATGCCCCAACATGACCATGGAGAGTGGATCTACCGAGCAAATGGTGCAAAAAGGCAAGTATGTGTACGTAAATTGTTGGTCGTACCAGAATAGGATTTTAAAAATAGATACCGAAACAGACCAAATAGTTGGCGAGTTGCAAGTGGGTGTTCAGCCCACCTCACTAGCGTTAGATGCGTACGGTAAATTGTGGACAGTAACCGATGGTGGTTACGAGGGATCACCTTATGGTTACGAAGCGCCTTCGTTGTATCGCATTGATCCCGAAACTTTTACTATCGAAAAGAAATTTATGTTTGCCATGGGCGATTCGCCGTCGGAGGTACAACTAAATGGCGATAAAACCAAACTATATTGGATAAACGATGCCATTTGGAGTATGCCCGTAACGGCAGAAACCATCCCTGTAGATCCGTTTTTGCCCGCTCAAAATACCATTTACTACGGGCTAACGGTTTGCCCTACATCGGACGATGTCTATATAGCCGATGCTATTGATTATGTGCAGCAAGGCAAAATATACCGCTATAGCAGTGATGGAAAACTTTTAGATGAATTTTATGCAGGCATCATTCCGGGTGCTTTTTGTTGGAAATAGGTATGAGTAAAAAAATAGGAATAGTATGCTTGCTGTTTGCCTTGTTTGCAGGGGCTATGGCACAAGAAAACGCTACCAAAGGCAAGTTGGGTAGGGGTGTGGCTTTGCACGATGTTATTATTTACGGCAAACGCCCCCTAAAAGAAATAGGTACTCAAAAAACTGCTTTTGATTCTACGCAGCTAAAAGAAAATATTTCGCTTTCTATGGCAGATGTGCTTACCTATAACTCCTCTATTTTTGTCAAGAATTATGGCAGAGCCACGCTATCAACGGTATCGTTTCGGGGCACTTCGCCCTCGCACACGCAAGTAACGTGGAATGGTATGCGCATTAACAATCCGATGTTGGGTATGACCGATTTTTCCATGATTCCATCGTATTTTATAGACGATGCCTCGCTACTACATGGCACATCGTCTGTAAACGAAACGGGTGGTGGGTTAGGTGGATTGGTCAGAATGACCACGAAACCTGCCAATGCCGATGGCTTTGGCTTGCAGTACATTCAGGGGGTGGGTTCGTTTAATAGTTTTGACGAGTTTTTGCGCCTTACCTACGGCAATCGGCATTGGCAGGTTTCAACACGTGCCGTGTTATCCACCTCCCCCAACAACTACACCTACCGCAACCACGACAAAAAAGAGAATATTTACGATGAAAACATGAACATCATCGACCAATATTACCCCATCGAGGAAAACAAAAGCGGAGCCTACCAAGATTTCCATTTTTTGCAAGAGGCATACTACAATACGGGTACAGGGCATCGTTTGGGGCTTAATGCGTGGTACATTCAGTCAAAACGTGAGTTGCCCTTGCTTACCACCGATTATGCCGATAACACTGCATTCGAAAATGTGCAGCGCGAACAAACCTTTAGAGGTGTACTGTCGTGGGATTTTTTGCGATCGCAGTACAAAGTGGCTGCCAAGGCAGGCTACATTTATACCTACATGGCTTACGATTACAAACGCGATGTGGGCAACGGAATCATGGCTAACATGACGGAATCGCGTAGTAAAGTAAATACTGCTTATGCCCAAGCCGAGGGCGAATATTATTGGGGCAAAGAGCGGCTTTTTTCGGCTAATTTGGCTTTTTACCAGCATTTTGTAGAAACCAAAGACAAAAACATCATCAAAATAGAGGGCGGTAATGCCATTGTGGGTTACAAAAAAGCACGCCCCGAGTTAACGGGTTCGCTATCGGTAAAATGGCAACCCATAGACCGTTTGGGAATGTCCGTCGTAGTGCGCGAAGAAATGTACGGTAGCGAATGGTCACCCATTATTCCAGCTTTTTTTATAGACGGGGTGCTGTGGGAGCGCATCAACCTTATGGCAAAAGCATCGGTATCGCGCAACTACCGTTTCCCGACCTTAAACGATATGTACTTTTTGCCTGGCGGTAATCCCAATTTGAAAAAAGAAAACGGTTGGACCTACGATGCAGGACTTAGTTTTGCCGTGGGAAGAGAAAATTTATACACCCTATCGGGTAGTGCCACTTGGTTTGATTCGTACATCAACGATTGGATTATTTGGCTACCCACCACCAAAGGATTTTTTTCGCCCCGAAACATCAAAGACGTACATGCTTACGGGGTAGAATTAAAAGCCAATGCCTCTTTTTGCCTTGCTAAAAATTGGACCCTAACGTTAGACGGTTCGTTCTCCTGGACTCCATCTATCAACAACGGTGACCCGCTTTCGCCTGCCGATCAATCAGTTGGTAAACAGCTACCTTACGTGCCCGAGTATTCGGCCAATGTGACGGGAAGGATATCGTACAAAACTTTTTCTTTCTTGTATAAATGGTGTTATTACAGCGAACGATACACCATGTCGAGCAACGACATTACCCTTACAGGCAAACTACCCACCTATTTTATGAGCAACATTGCCATCGAAAAAAACTTGCTCTTTTCTTTTGCCGATTTCTCCATTAAGTTTAACATCAACAACCTTTTTAACGAAGAGTACTTATCCGTTCTTTCTCGTCCCATGCCCGGTATTAACTTTCAATTATTTTTAGGCATTACCCCCAAATGGCGTTGATGCGTTGATTTGTTCGTTTGTTTGTGCTCCCGCAAAATAACCCGCCTTAAAAATTGCACTCTTGCATCTTTTTACTATCTTTACCATTGACAAGCGACTCTTGATAATTGAATAGCGGCAGTAAAATACGGCTTCTCGTGCTACTAAGCATGTGCTTATGCCTTCCATTGGGGGCACAAGTAAGTCGTTATTTTGACATGAAACTGCTTAAAACCATATCGGTAGGGTCGTATCAGGGGGTAAATCCTATTTTTGTAGCCGATTTAGATGGCGATAATTTGCCCGAATTGGTCACCGTACAATCCGATTTTCGAGATAATGCGGCAACTTTGGTGATAGTGTCGGGCACGGCTTCGTACAAACAAACTCGCATTCACTTTGGAGCGTCGTATGGTACGCCTGGGGTTTCGTTTGGCTATGCTTGCGGTGCTATTGCGCTTGCACGCATCCAACTGCCCAATGGCAGTAAACGAGGCACTATTTATGTCGTAGCAGGAACCGCGCAGCAAAAATTGCTATATGCTTATGCCTATTATGGCTACGAACAGATAGAGGAGATCGCATCCGTCCCATTGCAACAAAACCTATACGGAAACCCTGCTGTTGTCGATTTTGACGGCGATGGGCGCATAGAGGTTTACGTAGGCAATGAAGTGTTTGATGGCTATATGCTCAACCCCATAGGCGATGGAGGTGGTGGTAATGTAGGCAGGCATATGCAACACGATGGGGCTAATTTCTCACTTTCGGTAGCGGTAGATATTTTGCCCGAATTACCCGGTAAAGAGCTTATTTGTGGTAATCAGATTTTTAGCGTGCATCCTAATCATTCGCCATCGGGTGTACGTTTGGTGCAAACCGTAGGTGGAGATGCCCAGGATGGTTCGGCATTGGTCGCCGATTTTACTGGCGATGATAAGCTTGATATTTTGGTGCGCGACATCAATGGACAGCTATCGTTGTACGATCCTGCTACCAACCAATGCTTGTTTCATCGCGACTATCTGCCCATGCGTGCCTATCCGGCAGTGGGCGATATAGACGGCGATGGCATGCCGGAGATAGTGGGATTAAAAGACAATCATACTTTGGCAGCGTATAAATACGTACCTTCGCGCGGAAGTTTGCGCCAATTTTGGACGATACATCATACCGATGTGTCAGCACAAACCTCAATGACGTTATTTGATTTTAATGCAGATGGCTGTTGTGAAATTGTGTACCGCGACGAAACATCGCTGCGCATTATTAACGGCAGTGGTAAAAACCATATTACTGGTAGCGATACCATACAAGCGGGTAGGCGAGTGGCATATAATTTAGCCGCCTTTCAGGTGTCGAGTGTAACCAAAAGCGAGTATCCTGTTGTGGCAGATGTCAATGGCGATGGGCAAACAGAAATTGTAGTAGGCGGTACACTTTACGAGCCCTACAAAGACGGAAACGCTACCATCAACATTTTTGGTGCTAATATTGTGCCATGGGCAGTAGCTCCGCCACGCTGGACGAGTTATGTATTCACCGATTAGTCAATCCAATATGAACAAAACAAGACTTATTCTATTTCAGGTATTTAGTATTTTGGGGCTGTTGGCCTCTATCTACTTGTGTGTTGTGTTAGGCGATACCACCAGCTATGTATTGGCAGGATTATTCCTTTTTTCTGCCATTTTCTTTTTGTTTCAAATGCGTAATTTACCTCCCAAAAAAGATAACTAAATGAGACGCTTTTTTTGTGTGTTGTGCTGCCTGATAGGTAGCGCAAGCCTTTTTGCGTGGTCGCCCAAAGCAACCGTATTGCCTGCTATTCCCAACGATACCACGGTTAGGATCGGACAACTGCCTAATGGGCTAACATATTATATAAAGCATAACGCTTACGTTCCCAATCGTGCTGCTTTTCATATCGTACAAAAAGTAGGTTCTATCTTAGAACAACCCGAACAACGAGGTTTGGCACATTTTTTAGAACACATGGCCTTTAATGGAACACGCCATTTTCCCGACAAAGAACTTATCAACTATTTAGAAAAAATAGGGGTAAAATTTGGCGCTAATTTAAACGCCTATACATCGGTCGACGAAACGGTGTATATGATTAGTGATGTGCCCACTCAGCGTGTTGCTACGGTCGATTCGTGCTTGCTTATTTTGCGCGATTGGTTGGATGGTATCCTATTAGAAGAAAAAGCCATCGATCAGGAAAGGGGAGTAATCGAAGAAGAATGGCGTTCAAGGGACAATGCCATTATGCGCCAACTTGAACAAATTTTGCCTCAGTTATATGGAAACGATAAATATGCCGATTGTATGCCAATAGGCAGCATCGATGTGATTAGAAACTTTTCGTACGATGCCATTCGTAGCTACTATAAATTATGGTATCGTCCCGATTTACAAGGCATTGTAGTAGTGGGCGATATAGATGTCGATGCGACAGAGCAAAAAATTAAAACTATTTTTGCCGATGCAAAGGTGTCTAAAGATGCTCCTCAACGTATTTATTATGGCGTTTCAGATTACCAGCAGCCGCTAATTGTATCGACCAATGACAAAGAAATGCCCTACGAGTTAGTGGCGCTTTCTCAAAAAATCCCTGCCATTTCGCCCGAGATGAAACGCTCGCAAAGGGGAATGAAACAGCAACTGATTCGATTGTTAGTCGTTCAGATGTGCGACGACAGGCTATCAGAGATAGTAAGGCAACCCAATCCGCCTTTTGCAAATGCCTCTGTACAGTATACCGATTTTTTTGTATCCCAATCGGTTAAGTCGATCGAGTTTGATATTATTGCTTCGTCGCAACAAATTCCGACTGCCATTCAAAGTCTGTTGCTAGAGCGCGAACGTATGTATCGATACGGTTTTACGCAGACTGAATTAGATCGTGCCAAAGCAACATTTTTGACCAATTTGGAACAATCGTACAATAATCGTAATAAACGAAAAAACGACGTGTATGTGCAGCAATGTATCAACCACTTTGTGCAAGAACAACCCATTATTCCTGATGAATGGGGGTATAAAACTTGGAAAAAAGTGGTGGCAGGAACTTCGCTAAAAGAAGTCAATGAATGGCTGTCTACGCACGATGCCAACAATTGGGTATTATGGATGGCGGGCTCGGAGGATACAGTATTTCCTACCTCCGATAGCATCATGAAACAATTAGAGCAAATAGCTGCTGCCGAGATAGAACCTTATAAAGATGCCCAATTAGCTGCAGCGTTGATAGATGCAGAAGATATGCCTGTAAAAGGTAAGATTATTGGCAAAAAGCAACTTAAAGAGGGTGTGGTACAGTATAAATTGTCTAATGGTGTAATAGTGCAAGTAAAACCTACTACGTTTAAAGAAGACGAAATAATACTAAAGGCCATGAGTAAGGGAGGACTTTCTATGCTGTCTATGCAGGATGTTATATCGGGTAAGTGGGCCACCGATTTAGCCTTCGAAGGAGGCATTGGACCCTTTTCGTACATCGAATTGGATAAATTTATGGCAGATAAAAAAGTTGACCTTAAATTTTCGGTAGCGCCGTTTTTTGAGCATTTGTCTGGCATATCGTCTGTAAAGGATATAGAGACCCTCTTTCAGTTACTTTACCTGTCGTTTACTGAAGTAAAAACCGATACATTGGCATTTCAAACTTTTGTGGATCGTGCACAGGTTTTTTACCAGAACTTAGAAAACGATCCTACTATAGAATTTGTTGATGCGGTGGATAGTGTGCTTTATCAGAACAATCCCATGATAAGGCGTATTGCGTTGCATGATGTCAAACACATTGATTATGACAAGGCCTTGCAAATTTACCGACAACGTTTTGCCAATGCGGCAGATTTTACCTTCTCTATGGTTGGAAATATTAACATAGAGGTGTTAGAACCTTTGTTGGAACAATATGTAGCGTCGTTACCAACCACCAAGGTGCGCGAAGATGTAAAACGGAAACCATCGTTGGCAGTACCTGAAAATAGGGCATTACGATTTACCACTGCTATGCAACAACCCAAAACGTCGGTGCTTGTGTACAATCGTTGTGTACAAAAGCTATCGTCCAAGCAATATGTCGTATATCAGCTATTAGAAGCGATTTTAGGAATGGTATACACAGAAACCGTACGCGAAGAGCAAGGAGGTACGTATGGAGTTAGCGCTCGAATAAATATGTCGGAATTGCCACAATCATCGGTGGCATTGGGTATTCAATTTGAGACTGATTCGGCAAAAGTAGATAAGTTATTACCTATTATATATGCAGAATGGGAAAAACTATCTACGCAAGGTCCTACGTCAGTACATCTACAAAAGGCAAAAGAATACGCTAAAAAAGCCTACATTGACCAGCAGATAACCAACACTTACTGGGCAAATCGCCTTTTAAATGCCCAACTATATGGCAGAAATGTTCAAGCTGCCTATCGATACGATGTAAATAACTATCTAAACTGCTTGGAACATATTTCGGCAAAAGATATTCAAAGAGCCGCCAAAACCTTGTTTAATAGCCCTAATCTAAAAGAAGTAATTCAAGTGGGAGTGAGTAAGTAAACTTAGTGGGTCATTTTACTCAACCACCCATTTAATCACTTGATTTTTGTACTGAATAAAGTATATACCAGCAGTGGTAGGCGCCTTGGTGGCACTACCGCTGTTTTTTTGTAGGCATCTGCCTTGTAGGTCGTAGAGTGTCCACTCTTCATCTTCGTTTATATCTTGTATGGTGGCGTTCTTGCCTGTGCGAGTTGGGTTGGGGTAGATACGGTAGGTTGTTGCTGTATTTTCGGCAATGTCGGTGCTTTTTTGCTTTTCTATCCAAATAATTTCGGTGTCAAAATGTTTGGTCATACCAGTAACCAGCAAACCATCGTTCATCAGTTCCTTACCCGATTTGGTACAAGACAGATTGGTTCTATCTTGAAATTCAACCTTATACCAAGCATTTTCTTCCAAACCTTGCAAGTAAATTCGCTTGCTACTGCCGTCGGTACCACCACCGCTTAGGTGAGAAAACAAGAAAACAGAGCCTTTCTCAGTTGTAGGATTGTAAAACTGCATGCCGTCCCAATGTTTGCCGTCAGGCATAGGTAAAATATGGTAAACATTACCACCGCGCAGTATGGCACGTTGTTTCTCGTTGTATAGTTTCCAATGAATTTTAGCCTGATTAAATTCTATCGTACTCATATCTCGTCCCACAGCACAAGCCATCATGGCACCCATCATACTGCTTCTAAGCACGTATTTTGCCCAACTTTCTGGGTTGCTATTGATGTTTCCAGCATCTTGTGCCGATGTCCAATCGTAGCCCACATCAAATTTTAGTTGCACAGGATTTATCATATAACTATTGCTGTAAAACGCCATACGGTGGTTGAGCGGACCGCCTGAGTCTTCCATGGTCATAAATGTCATGCGTCGCAAGGTGGTAAAGTCTTTTAGCGAACCGCCAGCACTGCAATGTTCGTATCTAAACTGTGGATAGCGAGCAATAAGTGCATCTAAAATGTTTAAAAGTCCTTGGTGCGATGCGTAGGAGTTTGCTTTTTCTAGGTCGAAATCGCTTCGCCAATAATCTATTTTCCAGTTTTCAATGCGATATGCCAACGCATCAATTTGTGCCTGCTGTGCTTCTTTTTTGGCAATGTCTTGCCCAAGATAGGTGTCGCACATGTATAGCGAATTTTTAATGGTAGGATATTTGGCTTTGGTAAGTGTGCCAAAATTCATGCCGTTAGGCCATTTGCCTGCGAAAGGGTTCCATTGTGTTTCTAACACAGGGTCAAAACCACTGTTGGCATCAGCTCCCGTTGTTGGCACAGTCCACCAGTAGTCCATTTTTATTAGTCCAACGCCCAACTCGGGTAGGTTGTAGCGGTTTAGGTAATA
>JAFVZF010000031.1 GCA_017508305.1 Paludibacteraceae bacterium
GCAAACAATTAGACGCCCTTACCGAATTTGTAAAACGTCCTCAAATTGGTGACAAAGGCATGGTTTATGCTCGCATCGAGGCAGACGGCAATGTAAAATCGAGCGTAGACAAATTCTATAGTCAAGAAGTTTTACAACAAGTAAAAGCTGCCTTTAATGCAGAACCGGGCGACTTGATTCTAATTTTAAGTGGCGATAACGCCAACAAAACCCGCAAACAATTGTGCGAATTGCGTTTGGAAATGGGCAGCCAATTGGGCTTGCGTCCTACCAACAAATACTCCTGCCTATGGGTGGTAGATTTCCCCTTGTTGGAATGGGATGATGAAACACAGCGTTTTTACGCAATGCACCACCCCTTTACCGCTCCCAAACCCGAAGACATTCCACTATTGGACACCGATCCCGGTAAAGTGCGCGCCAATGCTTACGACATGGTAATTAATGGTGTAGAAGTGGGCGGCGGTTCCATCCGTATTCACGACAGCGCCTTGCAACAAAAAATGTTTGCTATTTTGGGCTTTACACCCGAACGTGCGCAAGAACAATTTGGTTTCTTGATGAACGCCTTTACCTACGGTGCACCTCCTCACGGTGGTTTAGCATACGGTTTAGACCGTTACGTTTCGCTCTTTGCCGAATTGGACAGCATTCGCGATTGCATTGCCTTCCCTAAAAACAACTCGGGACGCGACGTCATGATCGATGCTCCTTCTTACTTGGAAGACAGTCAATTAGACGAATTGTTCTTAAAGACAGTAGCACCTAAATAGTTGCTTTGCAACGATGAATTTTGCGAGTAAGCGAGCGCAATGATCAAGTCGAAGGTCAAAGGTCAAAGGTCGAATTTTGCGAGTAAGAGAGAGCAAAATCACAAGGGCGAAGCCCGAGTAATCGACTAATCGGCAAATATTGCGATTAAGCGAGAACAGATACAAAATAAATCCCGATGAATGAGTTAATCATCATCGGGATTTATTGTACACAGACTTGCGACTTGCGACCTTTGACTTTATTCGGCTTCGCCGAATAACAACAACGCTTCTTTACGTGCCAAGGGGTCTGTTTCAAAAATGCCTTTGAATACGCACGAACGTGTAACGGCTCCCGGCTTTTTGATACCACGTGCCGTCATGCAACTATGCTCACCCTCTACAACAACCCCCACATCAGGACTGCCTGTGGCTATCTGCATAATTTCTGCAATATCGGTACCAATACGTTCTTGCAGTTGCAAACGATGCGAAACCATTTCGGCAATACGTGCAATCTTGCTCAATCCAATTACTTTATCTACCGGGCGATAAATAACCGACACTTTCATGTTGTACATCAGTGCCATGTGATGTTCGCAATGACTAAAAATAGGGATACCGGCTACCACTACATAATTACCACTTTTGGTGGTACACATATCGTCCTCTGTAAAGGTTTTAGCGTATTTCTGTGCAATCTGTTCGTTGGTATACCCTATACCACGAAACATTTCTTCGTACATGCGTGCTACACGCTCTGGCGTTTCTAACAATCCTTCGCGATTGGGATCATCGCCCAATGCTTTGATAATTTCACGAATGTGGTAGGCTATTTTTTCTTTATCAATCATAATATCGTTCGTTATACTCACTCTG
This sequence comes from Paludibacteraceae bacterium, assembly GCA_017508305.1. Lineage (GTDB taxonomy): Bacteria > Bacteroidota > Bacteroidia > Bacteroidales > Paludibacteraceae > Enterocola. The sequence continues at coordinate 1,632 of JAFVZF010000031.1, forward strand.
GTGATTTGGTGATTTGGTGATTTGGTGATTCGATGAGGCGTTTAGTCCGAGCGCAGCGAGTTTGATTTTTTACACCCCTCGCTCATTGGGGTTCCAAATGTATTTGTGCAATTGGAGCTGCAATTTTACACCGTTTAGTTTTTCTTGTTTCATTACTTCAACCACATCGGCAGGGGTCATTTCGGCAAAAACCGTGCTAAAATACACCTGCGTTTTGTGGGTTAAGTCGTATTGTTTAACCAACGCTACCGCTTTTTGCAAATCCACCTCATCGGCTATAACAAATTTATAAGCATCGGTTGGGGTTACATGATCAAAATTTTGCAAGCACATGGTTTGCTCCATGCCACTACCAGGCAACTTATAATCTACCACAAAATGCACGTGCTCTCCCACCCTAAAAGGTTCAACGTTAATAGAACCGTTGGTTTCCACATGCACCGTAACAAAAGAAAGCGCCTGCAACAGTTCTTTTACATTGGACTGCAACAAAGGTTCTCCGCCCGTTAAAGTAACGTGCTCGACGCCCGATTGTTTTACCACGTCCACCAATTCGGCAAGGGTGAGTGTTTGCGTTGCCGACTCTGTCGTTTGAGCATAACAAGTATCGCACCAGGTGCAACGCAAATTACAGCCTGCCAAGCGAATAAAAAGCGATAAGGCTCCTGCGGTTGGTCCTTCTCCATCAATAGAGATAAAGTGCTCTACTAAGGCATAAGTAGGCCCTTTTTCCCTATCGGTCAACAACACGTCGACAACCCTTCGACTTCGCTCAGGGACCGGCTCAGGGACCGTTTGTCTCTGCGCTCTGCTTGTACAAGAACTCCTCACTCCTAACTCCTCACTCCTAACTTTTATCGGATCATTGACCAAGGTTCTCGACATATCACTCATAGTACACGCAGCTATTGGTAGGGGTTTCAAATAATTCTACCTCGGTTACAGGCAAGCCCTTTTGACGCAACATGTGGTAAATGAAACGCGACATTTCTTCGGCAGTAGGACGATGCGGAAAGAATACCACTTCGAACTGATTGGGCAAGGTCTGCAACGTCTTTGCCACCATTCTACCCTCATCGTTGTCTTCTACCAATAATTTATGGTCAAAGTACGCCTCTACTTCGCGCAAAATAGGTTTGATATGGCTAAAATCTTGCACCATACCACGCGCATGCCCTTCGGTCTGCAAATCGGGGCACGCAATTTTAGTAATCAACCTATAGCGGTGACCATGGATATTGGCACATTTGCCGTCGTAACCACACAAATAATGCGCCGTATCAAACTGAATTTCGTTTTTAATGATAAACATCTTCTATTAGTTAGGAGTTAGGGGTGAGGAGTTTTTGTGCGAGGTGAGCGCAGAAGCCAAATTTATTTGGATTATGCCGAACCGATGCCAAAAATCACGGACGTAGTCCGTAATTAGGAGTTGATTATACATACCCATAAACTACTTACCTCCAACTATTTATAAAAAAAGCCCGTACTATGTAGGCAGAAACACCATAAAGCACGAACTTCAAGTCTTTAAGCCTAGTTTTGTTTAACGACAGGATGGTCTTAATGAACTGTCGGTTTTATTTACGGTGACAAAGATAATACAAACCGAGCGCAAAAGCAAAAAAGCTAGGCTTTTTTGTATAAGATGAAGCAAAAGCATGAGAAGCTTGCTTATCAATGCTTTTGAAGCATCTTAGAAACAAAATCGCAGATTTTGCCTTTTGCCGAGGTGCCGTTTATCTTATTCAGGCTACGCCTTCATGATTTTGCTCACGTTCGGCAATGATTAAGCAAGCTTATCATTGCTCTCACTTAATCGCAAAATTCACGAAACACGAAGTGTTGAGTAAAGGTACACAATTTTATTCAAACAGCCAAGGGAAACGTGATGCTCCTTGATTTAGCCATACGTACAGGTACTGCCTAATCATTCTATTTTAAAATACCAACGTACTGATGTAGTATCTGTTTCTTGTAGAAAATCTGCTGGTATTCTCGTGCATATGGTAGTAGAAGTATCTGTATAGACAACATCTTGTGGACGTGGATATAACAATGCAATTTCCAAAAAATCTTTATCCTCTACGTAAATTTCAAATGGAAAACTAATCTCTCCTTTCGTTACTTTGGGGACCAATTTAAATGTATTAGATTGGTCATATCGGTAAGCAAGTTCAATCAAATCAGGATGTATGGAGTCTGCTATGATTCGAAATGAATATCTCAATTTTGGTATAATACGATTGTAACTAAAAGGCTGTACAGAACTGAAGCAGAAAAACAAGTGGCTATTGCCCAAAACAACCGGTTGGTGGAATACCGCAGGTATATGGATGAGAACGAAAGGCTGCGCCAAAATATCCAAGAGATAGCAGGTGAAAAAACAATCTCAGTGAAGCATTGTA
>JAFVZF010000032.1 GCA_017508305.1 Paludibacteraceae bacterium
AATAATACCACCGGTAGGAAAATCAGGGGCTTTAATTAACGATATCAAGGTTTCATCATCAACCTCCTTATCGTCAATGTATGCTACAATGGCGTCTATCGAATCGGATAGGTTACGCGGGGCCATATTGGTAGCCATACCTACTGCAATACCCGATGCACCATTGATGAGCAAATTGGGAATACGTGTAGGGAGTACTGTTGGTTCGTCCAAGGTCTCATCAAAGTTTTTGACCATATCGACCGTATTTTTGTCGATGTCTTCCAACATGTCTTCTGCAATTTTGCGCAAGCGAGCTTCTGTATAACGCATGGCTGCAGGGCTGTCACCATCGACCGAACCAAAGTTACCTTGTCCATCTACCAAAGGATAACGCATTGCCCAATCTTGTGCCATGCGCACCAACGTGCCATAAATAGAGGAGTCGCCATGGGGGTGAAATTTACCCATTACCTCGCCCACGATTCTGGCCGATTTTTTGGTTGGTTTATCGGAGGTATTTCCCAATACATTCATACCAAACAACACCCTACGGTGAACCGGTTTCATACCATCTCGCACATCAGGCAATGCTCTTGCTACAATTACCGACATCGAATAGTCGATATAGGCAGTTCGCATTTCTTCTTCGATATCTACCTGAATAATTCTTTCTTCATTTAACATCTTTATGTGTATTTATTCGTGTATTTTATTGCAAAAATGCTGTGACTTTTTATACGTGCTAAAAACCGCACTAAATTACAAAAAAATACCCATCCCACCAAAGTTTATGGAAGGTTTTTTAGTGGTGATTCGGTGATTATTCGTACTTCGTACTCATCAGTACATCGTTTAGTCGCTTGCCTTTCGACTTTATTCGGGCTTCGCCCTCATGAAGTTGCTCTCGCTCGGCATAACAAATAAATTTGTTCTGCTCTCGCTTACTCGCAACTTTCGACTTTATTCGCTTCGCTCATGAAGTCAGGCTGCGGTTCGGCATAATCAAGCAAGCTTGCTTCTGCGCTCACCTTGCACTGACTTTCGACAAATAACCTGTATTTTGGCACAATATTTGCAGAGTTTTATAGTGATATAGTATAATACACAAGGATATGAATCCAAAATATGCTGAAAATTTAGAGAGAATCATTCAATTTGCCCGCGAAGAAGCGGTTAGATTAGGCAATGCACGCCTTTTCCCGGAACACTTGTTTTTGGGCATATTACGTGTTGGCGAGGGCAATGCCTACCAACTGCTATCTGAATTAAATGTGGATGCACTTGCCATTTTGCACAACATCGAAGCTACCATACGTACCGGCGAAGAAGTAAATGCCAATGACATTAAGCCACTTAGCAGTACCGAACGTATTTTAAAATTTGCCGAATTAGAATCGATGTCAGCCAAAAGCGAAGTGGTAGATTCTGAGCACCTGCTATTAGCCTTTTTAAAAGAAAAAAGCAATGCCATCAACACTTTCTTAGGCTACGAAAATATCCACTACGATACCGTAAAAGAGCTGTTGCAAGGAGATGAGCAAGAGAATATTGCCGAATATGATGCCGAAGAAATTGACGACGAATACGAATTTGACGACATAGACGAGGATGCTTTTGATACCTCGTTGGCTGGTGCAGATGTTCCCGCTGATTTTAAGAACGACACCGACGACAATTCATTGCAACATCAAGTAGCCAATGCTGCCAATGGCAATGCACAAGTAAAAACCGAGAAAGCTACCTCCAAAACACCTGTACTCAACTCGTTTGCTTACGATTTGACAGAAGCTGCCGCATTGGGACAGCTGGATCCGGTAGTTGGTCGCGAAGTAGAGATTGAACGATTGGCTCAGATTTTGAGTCGCCGCAAGAAAAACAATCCGGTACTTATTGGCGAACCCGGCGTTGGCAAATCTGCCATAGTAGAAGGATTGGCCACACGCATTGTCGAACAAAAAGCGCCCCACGTACTACTCAACAAACGCATTGTCAGCTTGGACTTGGCATCGTTAGTGGCAGGGACCAAATACAGGGGACAATTTGAAGAACGTTTAAAAAAGATTTTAAAAGAGTTAGAAACCGCCCCTGACATCATTGTATTTATTGACGAGATACACACCATTATAGGCGCAGGGTCTACTCCGGGTAGCTTAGACGCTGCCAATATGATGAAACCGGCATTGGCACGAGGCAAATTCCAATGTATCGGAGCTACTACCCTTAACGAATACCGCCAAAGCATCGAAAAAGACGGTGCTTTAGAACGTCGCTTCCAAAAAATAGTGGTTCCTCCTACCACTACAGACGAGACGCTAACTATTTTGCGCAACATAAAGGCTCGTTACGAGGAGCACCACAATGTAATATTTACCGACGAAGCATTAGAGGCATGCGTTGATCTAACCAACCGATACATTACGGACAGGGCATTTCCGGACAAAGCCATAGACGCCATGGACGAAGCCGGTGCACGTACACACCTATTGGACTGCACCACACCTCCGGAGATTATTTCTTTGCAAAAAGAAATTGCCGGCACCAACCAACTTAAATTACAAGCCGTTCAGAACGAAGATTTTAAGTTAGCAAACGAATACAAAGATAAAAGCAAAGAGTTACAGCAACAGCTACAAGAAAAACAACGTCAATGGGAAAGTGAAGTAAAAAAGAACGCTGTCACCATCGATGCAGAAAAAGTGGCAGAGGTTGTTTCCATGATGTCAGGTGTACCGGTACAACGCATAGCCGAAACCGAATATACCAAATTGAGACGATTAAACAGCACTCTTAAAAGCCAAGTCATCGGACAAGATGCTGCCATCGACACATTGAGTAAAGCTATTTTGCGCAACCGCGTCGGATTAAAAGACCCCAATCGTCCTATCGGATCATTTATGTTTTTGGGTCCTACAGGAGTAGGTAAAACCTACCTGACAAAGGTACTCAACGAGTTTATGTTCCCCACAAATCATGGTTTGATTCGTGTTGACATGAGCGAATACATGGAAAAATACAGCGTTTCGCGTTTAATTGGAGCTCCTCCGGGATACGTTGGTTACGAAGAAGGGGGACAACTTACCGAAAAAGTGCGTCGCAACCCCTATTCTATCGTTCTGTTTGACGAAATAGAAAAAGCTCACCCCGATGTATTTAACCTGCTATTGCAAGTATTGGACGAAGGATGTTTAACAGATAGTAACGGTCGAAAAGTTGATTTCAAAAACACCATCATTATCATGACCTCCAATATTGGTACACGTCAGGTCAAGGATTTTGGACAAGGAGTCGGTTTTGCAACGGCTGCCCGTCAGGCAGACACATCGTACGCACAAGGGGTGATACGTAAAGCATTGCAAAAGAACTTTTCGCCCGAATTTTTGAATCGTATCGACGAAATCATTATTTTTGACCAACTCAAGCAAGAAGATATTGTTCAGATTATTGATATTGAGCTACGCAAAGTAACCGAACGCATTCAAACTATTGGCTATCAGCTTGTTGTAACCGATACGGCTAAACAAAAAATGGCAACCGAAGGATATGATCTTCAATTTGGTGCACGTCCATTAAAACGTACCATTCAAAAGTACATTGAGAATGCCATTTCCGAAAAATTAGTATCCGAGCAAATTGCAAGTGGTAGCACATTTACCATTGATTACAACCCTCAAACAAAAACCATAGAATGCACCTTATAACCTACATTATCGGCATCCTTGTGCTATGCATCCTGCCCGATGCGTTGTTGATAGGGAAAGCCATTAAAAGTGGCAATAAAACATTGCTTTACATCCAAATTGCTACCATCAGTCTTTTTATACTATCGATTGTGGGTATGCTCATTGGGATGCATTACAGCACACACATGCTGCCCGTGCTCTGTTTTGGCATGATCTTTTTCTGTCTTTATGTGCCCAAATGGCTATACTTGCCTTTTGGGCTATGGAACAAGCATCGCATCGGCATATTGGTAGCCTGCTTAGGATGGTTGCTCTTGATGTACGGACTGTGCATTGGTCGCACCGAGATAGAAACCCGATCGGTAACAATTACCAGCGCCAAAATTCCTAAAGCTTTTCATGGTTTCCGCATCGTACAACTATCGGACGTGCATTTGGGCAGCCTATTACAAAACGAACATTGGATTAAACACGTGCCACAGCGTATTAATGCACTACGTCCCGATTTATTGGTTTTTACAGGCGATTTGGTCAACACCTATGCAGAAGAAGCCGAAGGATGGGAGTCTGTATTTTGTCAACTAAAAGCACCACACGGCAAATGGGCATGCAAAGGCAATCACGACTACAGCCACTACCAATGGCGCAACAATATTGATTCTACCCAAAACGCACAAGCAGTGGAACACGCCTACAAACAATTGGGTTGGAAGTTGTTGAACAACGCTTCCACTCCCCTTGTCAAAGAACAAGATACTCTATTTTTGTGTGGTGTCGAAAATATCAGTCGTCCTCCATTTTTATCGTATGGAAGTGTTAGCAAAGCCTTACAAGGCATACCGGATAGTTTGACAATTATCATGCTATCGCATGACCCCATTGCATGGGAAGACTCCATTAAGCAACATCGCAATGTACTGCTTACTTTAAGTGGGCATACCCATGCCATGCAAATGGGCATTGATGCTTGGGGCATGCACTTTTCGCCTGCCGCGTGGATACATCCTTACTGGGACGGCACCTACCAAGAAAATGGACAATACCTACACGTTAACCGTGGATTGGGATACGTAGGTTTTCCGTTCCGCATTGGCATGAAACCAGAAATAACTTTAATAGAACTGTATTCTACAGAATAAGACACAAAAAAAATCTCAGCAATCGCTGAGATTTTTTTTGTAATTTCTCCTTTATCAACTATCCTTTTATATTAAGTCCATCCAAAACCTGTCTAATTTTTTCGTACGTGGTAATGCGAGTGGGTACTAAAGGTAATCGCAATTTATTTTCGATGTATCCCATGGCATTGAGCATACTTTTAACACCGGCAGGATTTCCATCTACAAACAACAAACTAAACAAGTCTAAGAACTGATGATGGATGGCACGAGCATTATCGTAATCGCCCGCCAATGTAAGACGCACCATTCTGCCAAATTCTCGTGGGAAAGCATTGCCAATAACTGATATTACTCCGGCACCTCCCAACGTAATCAACGGGAATGCCAAACCATCATCGCCCGAAATAACTAAGAAATCGGCAGGTTTGTCCTTTATAATAGTCTCCATTTGCGACAGATTGCCCGAAGCCTCTTTAATGGCAATCAACTTTTCGGGAAAATCCTTTGCCAAACGAATGGTTAACTCGGGGGTCATATTTACGCCGGTACGACCCGGAACATTGTACATAATAACAGGCACAGGAGATGCCTCTGCAATGGCAGCATAATGCTGATAAATACCTTCTTGCGATGGTTTATTATAGTAAGGTACCACCGATAAGATGGCATCCACACCGACTAAAGGATCGTTTTTAAGACGCTTAACCAAAGCAGCTGTATTATTACCTCCAACTCCCAACACGACAGGTACACGCCCTGCAATACGTTCAATAGAAAAACGAGTAATTTCAGCCTTTTCTTCCTCACTCAATGTAGGTGTTTCGCCTGTCGTTCCTAAAATAACCATATAATCTACACCATTATTTACCTGATAATCAATCAAGTTTGCCAATGCTTGGTAATCCACTTCGTCGTTGGCTGTAAAAGGTGTAATCAAGGCTATACCTAATCCTTTTAATGCTGTATGTGAAATCATATTGTTAAGACTAATCGACTAATCGACTAACCGATTAATCGTAAAAAATAGTGGGCAAATATACTGTTTTTTTACGAGATTACTATTTATTTGGATTGTATTTTTTCTAAATAGAACAATACGGCTTGCAATTTTTTTAGCATTTCTTGCTGCATATCTTCTACTTGCAACTGAAAATTGTATGGCAATGGTCTGTCATCTACCTTTAAACCTATTTTTAGCGATGCATCCGAAGCTGCTGCCAGATACTCCAATGGATATGCCAGTTCGGATGACAAATTCAATAAAACATCCGATTTTGTTTCGTTAAAGGCATCCATCACCTCTTTTTTGGGACGCTTTACGCACCAACTTATCTTTTTGTTATCAAAGATATTCACGTGAAAACGTTTTGCTTCTACAGGCATTTTACGCACATAAATAGTAACCTGAACCTGATAAGGTTGCTTTTGTAACCAATCAATCATTTCGTACACTTGCCGGTAAAACTGTTCGCTCTGTATGGGCGACAAATCCGAAGCTCCAAGCAAAATGTGCATGGACTTAACGTCAGCCAGATTTACAAAGCGCTTGTTACGCGTTTTGTTTTCTGCTTTTCGTATTTGATAGCATATTAGCTTATGAAAAATCGATTTACTCATGTTGTTGAATCAGTTCAATAAACTCTTGTTCGGACAGCATTGGAACACCCAAAGCATCTGCTTTTTCTTTTTTAGCAGGTCCCATATTCTCACCGGCAACAATAAACGAAGTATTTTTAGAGATACTGCCCGTATTTTTTCCACCATGTAGTTCTATCAATGCTTTAAGTTCATCGCGCGAGTGTTGCTCAAAAGTACCACTAATCACTATGGTTTTACCTTTTAACACTTCTGAACCAACTGGTTGCGTTTGCTCATCTACTTCCATTTGCAAGCCTATTTCTTGCAAATCGGCAATGAGTTGTTTGTTTTCGTCTTGGGCAAAATACGCTACCAAACTTTGCGCAATAGACTCTCCTATCTCGTCTATGCTCATCAATTCTTCTACGGAGGCCGTCATCAAAGCTTGCATGCTTTTTAATTTGCTCGATAAGCGTTTGGCTACGGTTTCGCCTACGTAACGAATGCCCAACGCATATAGTACCCTTGCAAACGGTACTTGCTTGCTTGCTTCTAACGATTTTAAAATACGCCTACCCGATTTTTCGCCCATGCGTTCTAACATGGCTAAATCAATGAGTTTAAGGCGATACAGGTCGGCTATGTTGCGTGCCAAGCCTTTACGATAGAGCAAATCGATGGTTTCCTCGCCCAAACCGTCTATATTCATGGCCTTACGCGATACAAAATGCACCATCTTACCCTTTATTTGAGGTGGGCAATGCGCCTCGTTGGGACAGTAGTGCGCAGCTTCGCCTTCGTCACGTACCAAAGGGGTTCCACACTCGGGACAATGCGTTATAAATTGCACCTTTTCTGCAAACAAATCGCGTACAGAGGCCTCTACACCTGTTATTTTGGGAATAATCTCACCGCCTTTTTCTACATAAACTTTGTCGCCGATGTGCAAATCGAGCCCTTCTATAATGTCGGCATTGTGCAAACTGGCACGTTTTACCACTGTGCCAGATAGTTGTACAGGGTCTAAATTAGCCACTGGCGTAATAGCACCAGTTCTGCCTACTTGATAGGAAACAGATTGTAAAGTAGTTAACGCACGTTCTGCCTGAAATTTATAGGCAATCGCCCAACGAGGCGATTTAGCCGTATAGCCCAAGTTTTTTTGTTGGGTTAACGAATTGACTTTAAGCACAATGCCATCGGTTGCAACGGGTAGGTTTTTGCGTTCCTTGTCCCAATATTTGATGTAATCCATCACCTCGGGCAAGGTTTTGCATACTTTTACAGCATCCGATATTTTAAAACCATACGCCGATGCCGCTTGCAAACAGCCACTATGGGTATCGGCAGGCAAGTTTTCGCCCAACATATAGTACAAATAAGCGTCCAATTTACGTTTTGCCACTTCTGATGCATTTTGCAGTTTTAAGGTACCCGATGCCGCATTGCGCGGATTGGCAAACAAGGGTTCTTCTTGCGCCTCACGTTCTTTGTTAAGGTCTTCAAACACCTTCCAAGGCATCAGAATCTCGCCCCGAATTTCAAATTTTTCAGGAACAACTACAGTTTGGTTGTTTTGTGGTTCTAATTCGGTCACTGAGCTTGTCGAAGTGCCCGAATTATATGGATTATGCAATTTCAATGGGATACTACGAATGGTGCGCACATTGGCAGTTACATCATCGCCTTTTTCGCCATCACCACGGGTTACAGCACGCACCAACTCTCCTTTCTCGTAAATAAGCGATATGGAAGTACCGTCGTACTTTAATTCACAAACAATTTCGAACGGAGCATTTAGGGCTTTAGCCACGCGGTTGTAGAAATCGGCGACCTCGCCTTCGTTGTAGGTATTGCCCAACGAAAGCATGGGATATTGGTGCTTAACTTGGGTAAAATTTTGATTGATATCGCTACCAACACGTTGCGTAGGCGAATTAGGATCAAAATATTGCGGATTCTCGTTTTCTAACTGTTGCAATTCTGCCAACAACTTGTCAAACTCAAAGTCGCTAATAAGTGGCTGCGAGAGCACATAGTAGTGGTAGTTGTAATTATTTAGTTGCTCACGCAGAGCTAATATTTGTTGCTCAATATTGGTCAT
>JAFVZF010000033.1 GCA_017508305.1 Paludibacteraceae bacterium
AAAATAAATATAACAAACACACTTATATATGTTGTTATCTTATATTTAGATAAAGTATAAGAAAATTTATTTAATGTATCTTTATATAGAGCATAATACATACCTACTACCAATGGAAATTGCCAAAATAATAAGTCATAATAATTTAATTCACCAAATTTATTTGCAAAACGCATCAGTGCTAGACTTATAATTATCCCCATAAATTTCATTTTACGTGAAATAATAAATAATATAGGAAATAATAAGTAAAATATAATAATTAACTTATTAAACCACCAAGTAATATTATAGGACAGAAAACCTTGTACTCCTAATAAGTCATAAGAAATACGTTTAATCAAATTCACATTTTCGCCGTACGCATCAGCTAAACTTCTATCAAAAACAAATATACCAAGTGGAACAAAAAGAATAAAAATAAACCAATATGAAGTATAAAATTTTAGTAGTCTTTTTACTATGAATTTAATACTATAAATAAGTTTTTCGTATATCGTGGAAATCTTATCTATTCCTTTTTCATATTGTACTGCCAGACCATAACCACTACAAAATAAAAACATAGAAACACAGACCTTTCCTAATATTCCTAACGCCGTTAGAAATTCTGGATATGGAGTTTCAAATGAAGGACGACATGTAAACGTATGATGACATAACATTGCTACAATTGCAATGCCCTTCATGGCTGCAGTATCAGATAATGATATATTAAATATATTATTTTCTTTATCGGACATATTAACTAAAAAATACTAATATTCCTATTAAAATTAACCCTATTGCCAACGCCTTTCTCTTTGTTATTCTCTCTCCAAAAAATCTCCACGAAAGACAAGGCACAAACAAATAACTTAAAGATTCAATTATACTTAATTCTTTTACTTGAACTCCTTTACTCATGCAATAAATATTAACTATTACTGCTAAACCCATAATTCCATAGCCAGAAATAACCCATAGGTTTAAGTATTGTTTTATAAAAGAATTATATTCTACAGAAGCCCCTTTTTTTAGTAGCATCTGTGAGCAAGCAGAAGCAAATACAACTAAAACTACAATTACATAATAAATCATGCTTCCACCTCCTTATCAACTTTTGCAAACAATGCAATCCCTAAAATTATAAGAATAGAGCCAACTATATTTTGCCAAGTAATAATCTCTTCAAAAAAACATGCAGTCAACAATAACACAAAGACAATGCTTGTCCCTTTAAACATATAAGCATCACTAATAGGCATTCGCTTGATAATTTGTTGCCAAGATATTGCATAAATGGCTAATACTATTACAGAAACACCTAATAGCAAAATATATCCAAGTGATAATGGCGCATATATTGATGCGAATCTATTTAGAATCAGCACTATTGCATATAGAAGATTAACAATGATTAAACTAATCAATTTACCTATTTTCATTTATCCACCAATGATATATTTCAACCTTTGAATCTACACAAAAACCATTCTTCTCATACCATTTACAAGCTTTAATATTGTCTTCTTGCGTAGAGACAAATAACTTGTCTATTCCTTGTCTAACTAATAGATTTTCTAAAGAAGATACTAAAGATGAACCGATTCCTTTACCTTGTATTGCTTCATCAACAGCAACCAATCCAATTCTTGCTGTATTGTAATCAATATTTATTCGATAAGTAACCATTCCACATTCTATAGATTCATCAATATAGACCAACACATCATCTGCCAGATTTTTACAAACAGATTGCTCTATCCATCTACGATACAACGCTTCATAACTACCTTTTGGAAATTTCTTATCTACATTATACCTAGAATATTGACCACTAATTAATGACAACCTATATAATTGTTCTGTACATGAATCATTATTGTAAAATTGAACATGTTTATTAAATTCTTTGGGCTCTATAGTTTTTGCATAATCTACTTTTACATCTACTAACGTAGCAAAATCTACTTTTCTATTGATGTAATTAAATATATAGATTAGGTCATATTGATTTTTTAACTCCAATTCCAAAGATTGTAGATTTTCTATATCATCTACAGAATATATTTCTGCCTTACCAATTCTTAAACAAAAAAAGCTTGAATCCCATTGTAAATATGAAATTGTCATTTTTCTACATTTAGAGCGTTAGAAACTATAAAAACAGGACGATTTTTCACTGTTTCAAACATTTTACCAATGTAGAGACCGATTATTCCAAGAATTGAGATAATAACACCAGAGAATGCACACAAAGAAATTATCAGACTAGCATAACCCATTACTACAATTTCACCTCTTAGGTATTGTAATAGATAAATTAATCCTACTAATAAAGAAATCATTGTAATTATAAAACCAAATTTAACTATCAATCTCATTGGTTTATCAGAAAAAGCAATGATAGTATCTAACGCCAATTTGAAGAGTCTTTTTAAATTATATGAAGACTTGCCTTCTGCTCTTGCATCATGCTGTATTGGTAAATATGCTCTATTAAAGCCTATCCATTGAACTTGTGCAGGGAAATAACGCATCTTATCTCCCATTGACAAAATTGCATCAACTACACACTTTTTATATATGCCAAAGTTAGCAACAGATGAATCTTGCTTCGTTTCAGTTAAATAAGAAAAGAATGTGTAAAAACATTTTGAAGACATACGTTTAAACCAAGAGTCTTCACGTTCTAATCTTTGTGCTAATACTATTTCATACCCTTCTTGCGCCTTTTTATATAAATTAGGTATCTCTTCTGGTCTATCTTGTAAATCACAATCCATCACTACAACCCATTCGCCTTTTGCATAATTCAATCCTGCTGTAATAGCATAATGCTGACCAAAGTTCCTAGAGAGATTTATAGCTTGAACTTTAGTGTTTTTAGCGCATTCCTTTTCTATTTCCGACCATGAATTATCAGGCGAAGCATCATTCACCAAAATAATTTCATAATTAGTTGTAATCGTTTCAACATTTTCAACTATTCGCCTTACTAACTCAGAAACCATCTTCTCTCCATGATAAACAGGGGAAACAATTGATATGTGTAATTGATTTATCATAATTCTTGGAACAAATTACTTTGAATTATAGTAGGTCAGTGGTTATTTTTATTACTAATTAAGTGATACTACCTCGCTGGCACTTCGACCCGTTATTATTCACTGCGTTCATCAGTACGTCCCTATCAGTCATCATACGTCGACAATGCTTCGACAGGCTCAGCAACCGGCTCAGTGACCGCGAGATTAACTTTCTGCACGCATAGGATTATTTAAAAAATCCTGGTACGCTAATTTTATTCCTTCTTTTAATTCTGTTTTATAGGTCCAGCCTAAGGCAGTGGCTTTGCTTACGTCTAATAGTTTGCGGGGGGTGCCGTTGGGGCGGGTGGTATCCCACGCTATGTTGCCCTTGTAGCCCACGGTTTCTGCCACCAAGGTGGTTAGATCTTTAATGCTAATTTCTTTACCGGTACCTGCATTTACGGTTTCGTTACCGCTATAGTTATTCATCAAGAATACGCAAAGGTTTGCCAAGTCGTCCACATACAAGAATTCGCGCAGTGGGCTGCCGTCACCCCAGCAAGTAACGGTTTCTAATCCTGCCTCTTTGGCTTCGTGAAAACGACGAATTAGTGCAGGTAGCACATGGCTGTGCTCTGGGTGGTAATTGTCGTTAGGTCCGTATAAATTGGTTGGCATCAAGCTGATGTAATCGGTGCCGTACTGACGGTTTAAATACTCGCAATATTTTAACCCTGAAATTTTTGCCAAGGCATACGCCTCATTAGTAGGTTCCAATGCAGAAGTTAGCAAGCAACTCTCGGGCATGGGTTGTGGAGCAAGGCGTGGATAAATGCACGACGAACCCAAAAACTCCAACTTTTTAACTCCATTTTGCCATGCAGCATGTATCACGTTCATTTCTAGCATCATGTTGTGGTACATAAAGTCTGCTAACCCTTGCGAGTTGGCAATAATACCTCCTACTTTAGCGGCTGCCAAGAAAACATATTCTGGTTTTTCGGTCGCAAAAAAGTCGTTTACCGCTTGTTGGTTGATTAAATCAAGTTCAGCATGCGTACGGGTAATGATGTTGGTATAGCCTTGGCGCTGCAATTCGCGTATAATGGCGCTACCCACCATGCCTCGGTGACCGGCGACGTAGATTTTGGAATTTTTATTCATGTGATTATATTAGGAGGTCCCTGAGCTTGTCGAAGGGCCCGACTATATTAATCGGGGACTTCGACAAGCTCAGTCACCGATTATTGACAAGCTCAGTCACCGATTAATTATTTGACGATGCCTTTTTCTAGGTATTCTGCTAAGTTGGTACGGACATGTTCTGATGCTCGTTCTACAGCTACTTTTTCCATGTCGTGTTTTACCATGAGTTCTACCAATTGGCTAAACGAGGTACGCTTGGTAGGGTCCCAGCCTAGTTCGCGTTTGGCTTTGGTGGGGTCGCCCCATAGATTTACTACATCAGTAGGACGGTAAAAATCGGGCGACACTTCTACTAATACACGGCCCGTAGCTTTGTCAATGCCTTTTTCGTTTTCTTCTTCGCCTACAAATTCTAGTTCAATACCTGCGTGCTTAAAGGCCAAGTAGCAGAACTCACGTACCGAGTGTTGTTCGCCAGTGGCAATGACAAAATCTTCGGGTTTATCGTGTTGTAGAATCAACCACATGCACTCTACATAATCTTTGGCATAACCCCAGTCGCGCAGCGATGATAGGTTACCTAAGTATAGTTTATCTTGTTTTCCTTGCGCAATGCGAGCGGCTGCCAAGGTAATTTTACGGGTTACAAAGGTTTCGCCACGGCGTTCCGATTCGTGGTTGAATAAAATACCCGAACAGCAGAACATATTGTACGCTTCGCGGTATTCTTTTACAATCCAAAAACCATACAATTTAGCCACTGCGTAGGGGCTATAGGGATGGAAAGGGGTGTTTTCGTTTTGGGGCACCTCTTCTATCTTGCCATACAATTCGCTGGTAGAAGCTTGGTAAATGCGGCACGTTTCGGTAAGGCCGCATTGGCGTACGGCTTCCAATACGCGTAGAACACCCGTAGCATCTACATCGGCGGTAAACTCGGGCGCATCAAAGCTTACTTGTACGTGGCTTTGTGCTGCTAGGTTGTAAATTTCGTCGGGACGAACTTTGCCAATTACTTGCAAAAGGCTCATAGAATCGCCCATATCGCCGTAGTGCAAATGGAAGTTTTTATGGCCTTCTAAATGCGCTATGCGTTCGCGGTAATCTACTGATGAACGGCGAATAATGCCGTGTACTTCATAATCTTTTTCTAACAAAAATTCGGCTAAATAAGAACCGTCTTGGCCCGTAACGCCAGTGATGAGAGCTTTTTTCATTTCTTTATGTTTAGTTGTTTAGGCGTTTAGGCGTTTAGGCGTTTAGGCAACAGTTTTATTCAACTAAACGACTAAACGAACATACGACTAAACGGAGCAATGCGTGCATTGCGAAATGGTTACTTTCCTATCCCCAGATATTTAAATCCAAGGTTTATTAATTCTTTTTTATCGTATATATTGCGTCCGTCAATGATGAGGGGCGTATGCATTTGTTGTTTGATCAGTTCCCAATTGGGAAGGCGAAATTCTTGCCATTCGGTTACCAAACAGATGGCATCGGCATCTTTGGCGGCATCGTAAGCATCGTTTGCAAAATATAGGTTATCGTTTTCTATAACCAAACTTTTTATAATGGGGTCGTAAACGCGCACATTCACTTCCCTATCCAACAGCTTGTTAATCAATACCAAGGAGGGTGCTTCGCGCATATCGTCTGTATTGGGTTTGAATGCCAATCCCCATATGGCAATGGTTTTGCCGCGCAAATTGCCAACAAATTGTTTGTATAATTTGCTGTACAATACTTCTTTCTGGGCGTTGTTGATGCTTTCTACGGCATCTAACAGTTGCATGGTATACCCTCTCTCCTGAGCGGTGTGTATCAAGGCTTTCACATCCTTGGGAAAGCAAGAGCCTCCGTAACCACAGCCAGCATATAGAAACTTATTGCCAATGCGTGCATCGCTACCTATGCCTTTGCGCACCATATCGATATCGGCCCCTACTAGTTCGCACAGGTTGGCAATATCGTTCATAAAACTAATGCGGGTAGCCAACATGCTATTGGCAGCGTATTTGGTCATTTCTGCGCTGGGAATGTCCATAAACAGCACCCTAAAGTTGTTCAGCAAAAAGGGGCGATAAAGCGTGGTCATCAATTCCTTGGCTCTTTCGCTTTCTACACCTATTACTACCCTATCGGGGCTCATAAAGTCTTTAACAGCGGCACCTTCTTTTAAAAATTCGGGGTTGGAAGCCACATCAAAAGGTACATTAACGCCACGTTTATCCAAGGCTACTTGAATGGTGGCTTTAACTTTTTGGGCGGTGCCTACAGGCACGGTACTTTTAGTAACCAACAACGTGTAATGGGTAATGTATTGCCCTACGGTTTGGGCTACTTCCAGCACATAACGCAAATCGGCACTGCCGTCTTCGTCGGGCGGCGTACCTACCGCACAAAATACCACTTCTACCTCGTCTAAAACAGTTTTCAAATCAGTGCTAAAATGCAATCGACCTGCCGAAACATTTCTGTTGATCATTTCAGAAAGTCCTGGCTCATAAATGGGCAAATTTCCTGATTGAATTTGTGCTATTTTTTCGCAATTGGTATCAACACACGTAACATCAGTACCCATTTCGGCAAAACAAGTTCCCGAAACAAGCCCTACATAGCCCGTGCCTACAATTGCGATTTTCATAATTTGTTTAGTTGTTGAGTCGTTTAGGCGTTTAGTTCGCTTCGCTCATGAAGTTGCTCACGCTCGGCATAATCAATGTAAACATTGCTTCTGCCCTCGCTTACTCGCAACTTTAGTCGCTAATTTTAGATTCTATTGATCGCCTCAACGCACTTAACTTATTAGTTATTTTTTGTATCTCGTTCTTTAATGATTCAAATTCATTGATATCAGTAAATCCAAGATCGTACGATATAATTAGTTGACAATATGTTTCAATAGAAGATGCATAAGCTATTTCAATAAATCTTATTTGTTCTTTAAAACTTCTTCTAGAAACACCCTCTGCAATATTTGAAACTATTGACACAGCTGCTCTTTGTACCTGAGAAGCAATCCCATAGGTTTCAGATTTAGGAAATTTATTAGTTAACTCATAGATATGTTTCACATATTGACGTGAGTCTTTCCAAACCTCTAATTTTTCAAAAGAATAATTATAGTTCATAAGATAGAAATTAAGATTAATCAGGGAATTTTAAGTCGACTAAACGACTAAACGAATCGTCGACTAAACGTTTGTAAATTTTGCCAAGCAAAATTTACAAACGAGCATCCACCACTTCGCGGGGTACAAAGTTTTTGACGTCGAAGATTACGGCGCCGTTTTCTTTAAAGTGAGCAAAGTCAAAATCAAAGAATTCTTTGTGCGATACGGCAGCAATAACGGCTTGATAATGTTTGCCTTTGTTTACTTTGGGCAATAGTTCAATGCCAAATTCTGCTTTTACTTCTTCGGGGTCTGCCCATGGGTCATAAACATCTACGTTTACACCAAAGTCTTTAAGTTCATTGTAAATGTCAATAACCTTAGAGTTACGCATATCGGGGCAATCTTCTTTAAAGGTGATACCCAACAACAAGATATTCGCATTTTTAATTTTGTGGTCGGCTTGAATCATCAACTTCATGGTTTTTTGGGCAATGAAATTGGCAATGCTGTTGTTTACACGGCGACCGCTCAAAATAACTTGGGGGTGATAGCCAAGGGCGTTGGCTTTGTGGGCCAAGTAGTAAGGGTCAACGCTAATGCAGTGACCACCTACCAAACCTGGACGGTATTTTAAGAAATTCCACTTGCTACCAGCAGCTTCAATTACGTCGTTGGTATCGATGCCTACACGGTCAAAAATAAGGGCCAACTCGTTCATAAACGAGATGTTGATGTCGCGTTGGGTATTTTCAATTACTTTGGCAGCCTCGGCCACTTTCATATTGGGAGCACGGTGGGTTCCGTTTTTAAGGATGCTGTTGTAAAGGGCATCTATCACGTCGGCAATTTCTGGGGTTGAACCCGAGGTAATTTTTTTAATGGTAGTAAGGGTATTTACCTTATCGCCGGGGTTGATTCGTTCGGGCGAGTAGCCGCAAAAGAA
The DNA here is from genome assembly GCA_017508305.1 of Paludibacteraceae bacterium. Taxonomy (GTDB): domain Bacteria; phylum Bacteroidota; class Bacteroidia; order Bacteroidales; family Paludibacteraceae; genus Enterocola. The sequence goes on from JAFVZF010000033.1 coordinate 8,220, forward strand.
GTCTTCGTTAAATTTCAAGCCCGAGAATTTTTCTAACACGGGTACGCAGTCTTCTTCGGTACAACCAGGATATACAGTACTTTCGTAAATAACAATATCGCCTTTTTTAAGCACACCGCCCAACATAGCAGAAGCTTTTAATAGCGGAGTAAGGTCGGGGTTGTTAAACTCGTCAATGGGGGTTGGTACGCTTACAATAAACACGTTAAAATCTTTCAACTTTTCGGGATAGCAAGCAAAGCTTAAGCCAATACCGGTGTTGTTTTTATACAAATCGGTAGCTTCTTTCATGCCAGCAAGGTCGGCTTCTTTGGTGTGGTCTTCGCCACGTTCCAACTCGGCAATACGGGCGGCATTGATGTCAAACCCTAAGGTTCTGTACTTTTTACCAAATTCAATGGCCAAAGGCAATCCTACGTAGCCTTGACCAATAACGGCGATCTTTTTTTCCATGACTAATCGGTGAAGCGGCTAATCGACTATTCGATACCACTCTATTTTTTAAGGTTAATATTTTAGTTGTTTAATTTTTAATTTTTACGTTCCTATAAATTTGATTCACCGATTAGTCGATTAGTCGATTAGTCGATTAGTCGGTTAGTCAATTTATAGTCGCATAGCGACAGCTTATTCTTCTAACTCTGCGTCATCAAAATAGTATCCTTGCTGGTGTTGACGAGCGGCATGCACATATCCGGCATAACCGTTTTGCGTATAACCGGTAAACATACCGTAGTTATTTTGATAGTATGCCGAATACTCCATTTTTTTCAGGTTGACATTGTTAAACACAAACGACACATGACGTATACCGCGCGATGTCATTTGCTTTATTGTGCTCTTAAACAAGTTCTTATTGGTTTTTTCGCACGCTACTGCATACAAAATATGATCCATCAAAGAAGCGATAGGATAGATATCACCTACCAAGCCAATAGGCGACGTATCATAAATAACGTACGTATAATCTTCTTTAAGTCGTTGGATAAGTTGACGCATTCTATCGGATGCCATCAATTCTGCCGGATTAGGAGGTATTACACCCACAGGCAAAATATCAAACTTATAGTCCGAGTGGTGCACAATGGCATCTTCCAAACTAATCTGTCCCAACAAGTAGTTAACCAATCCCCTATTGGCAGGCACCGACAAGGTGGCTAAAACAGAAGGTTTACGCAAGTCAAAGTCGACCAACAGCGTTTTTTTACCTGTCATGGCATATACCGCCGCCATATTAACCGACATATACGTTTTACCATCGCCCGATTGAGTTGACGAAACCATCAACGAAAAATTAGGTTGGTTGGCAGTAGTATACAGCGACAAGTGTGTACGAATAATACGGAATGCCTCTGCCAACGAAGATTTGGGGTATTTGTCCACCACCACCGGATACTCGATATGCGTACGACGAATCATGGCAATGACCTTATAAGCGCCGGACGAAAGTTTTTCGATTTCGTCCTCGGTACGAATAGAAGGATACAATAGTTCGCGTAGTACAATGAAGGCTGCAGGAACAACTAAAGCAATCAACAAAAAGGTACTGTAGCGTTTGCTTTTTTCCTTACCATTGATAAGGTTTGCCACACGGGCACGGTCCAAAATGATGTTATCGGGCGAATTGGATGCTTTCTGAATTTGCGCATCCGCCCTTTTTTGCATCAAGAAAGTATAGTAGTCGTCGTTTATTTTAAACTCACGTTGTATTTTTAGTAGCTGTTGTTCTTTGTAGGGAAGTTCGCGCATTTCTGCCACCACCATTTGAGCACGTTCGTTTAAGTCTTGCTTTTGGATGTCCAATGCCACTTGCATATTTTTAAGCGACTCGAACATTTGCTCTTTTAAAGCTTCTAATTCGCGTGTATACTTGGCATACAGCGGGCTCTTCTCTCCTACCTCTTTTCGTTTAAGCTGTAATTCGGTGTAGGCTTGCACCATCGTAGTCAAATTGGTATCGGTAACGCCCAGATTGGCTGGTGCAATAATGGCTCCGTCCTCTACATTGCTTTGCAAATAGTTGGTAAGGTAACTCAAATACGACTCCTTTAAACGCATTTCGGTTTGTTTCGCATCAATTTGGGTATACTGTGCCATAATGGTATTGCCACCTGCCGATGCCACTACAAAGTTATCGGCTTTATAGGCTTTTAGACGATCTTCTGACAAACGCAACGAATCGGATAGCTGCGACAGCTGATCGTTGATAAATTCGATGGTTTTGATGGCAGCATCGTTTTTACGCGAAAGGTTATCCGCCAAAAATTCATCGCAAAGTCCGTTGATAAAATCGGCATCGCGCGCAGGGACATCACCGGTAACCGATACTTCTACCACCGATGCTCCTGTCATTAAGAATTCAAAGGACAATTTGGCAGAATACTGTGCCACAATGGTCTCTAAGGTGTGTAACTTAAATCCTATCGAAAAGGACGATCGGTACAGCTTACTTTTGTTAATGGTCAAGAAGAACAAAGAATTTTCGATGGGTACACCGTAAGTACCTTTATAGTAAAATTCTGATTGTGAATTGGTTTCTTCGGCGGTAATTTCAAATTGTTCGCCTCCTAAATCGGTAAAAATAAATTCACGTTCGTACGATTCGGGCGAAACGTAGGTAGTTTGAATGTGAATAGGCGATTGCTTGTACAAGTTGGTTTGACGAAAGCGTCCCAATGAGTAGTAATCGATAAGTAAATCGGGTTGCTTTTCGACCGTTCGTTGAATAATGTCGTGCGAACCAAACATAATTACTTGGTTATTGACATTACGATAAGCTTTTTCGGCACCGAATCCTTGCAAAAGCATGGCTTGTGACCCCATATAGCCCTTACTATCCTCGATGATAACCAATGCATTGGTTTTGTAGATTGGTTTCCAGCTACGGTTTTGCAAATAAGCAATGCCCATGCACACAATCAGCGAGATAACAAAAAAGTACCATCCTTTAAGGATACGGATAATCCACGTACGATAATCAAAAGAAGAATTTTCGTTTTCTTCTGAAAACTGATCGGGACTGTTATATTGAACGGGTTGCTCCATAAAAGAGTTGTTTATTTAAATGTCAAACCTAAGTTAAGAACGGTTACCAAGAAATTGAGCGATGTACTCAAGGTTCCGACAGCCGAGCTATAATTTTCAATTTTCCAAAAATCGCCCTTAATGGGACCTAAGTAAAGCACATCGTTGGGTTGCACGTAGTAGTACTCCGAATCGATGATGCTGATGGTGCGCAAGTCAAATTCTTTGACAATGGGACGACCGCCTTGCGGATTGGGACGTATCAAACGCACACGCTTACGGTCGGCATTGGTAGCCACATTGCCGGTAAGCGCCAATGCTTGGAAAATATTCAGTTTTTCTTTATACAGAGGGAAAGCTCCTTTTGTTCCGGTTAGCCCCAACATGTAAAAGTTATCATTTGCCAAGGCAACTTTTACCATAGCATCGGGCACAAAATCTTTTAATCGAGATTCGATTACTTTGGACGCCTCTCTGATAGTTAAACCAGCTACCGGGATATTATCGACAAAAGGAATATCAATGGTACCATCATCGTACACACGATACGTATAACCTGTTGCTACACTACTGGAACTTTGCATATTGAAAATAGCAGTAGCCTCTTCGTTAAGGCTTAACAAACGAATCACTAACTGATCGTTCTTTTGAATACGATAGTAGGTATAAGGCACTTTGGGGTATTGCGGCAACTTATCGCTGTCCTGCAAATACGTCATGCTCTTGTTGGTAATGCAAGAGCTTGCCAACAACAACCACACCAAAGCGATGCCTATTCTTACTATTGCGCCGTACCGGCTGCTGCGTTCATACATACTCTAACAATTTGCCAAACCAACAATCCAAACGATATGGTAGCCGATGTAATACCAATGGCTGTTAAGAACGAGTCTACACGAAAGAACTGACCCTTAAACGCCTTTACATAGATGATATCGTTGGGTTGGATATAGTAATATTCGCTACCAATAATATCTTTACTACGAATATCAAATTCTTTTATAGCTGTTTTGCCCGAGGGCAATTGACGCAATATTTTGACATGCCTTCTATCGGAATAAGAAGACAAATCACCCCCGACTGCCAAGGCTTCGAAAATGGTCATTTTTTCTTTACTTAACGCATGACGCGAAGCCCCTCTCTCCGTAAGCAAATTAAAGTAAGAATTGACCAAACGCACCTCTACCGAACAATCTTTTACATAATCGCGCAATTGATGTTCGATGTCCTTTTTAATTTCGCGGGTGGTTTTTCCTGCCACTTCTATGGCACCGATATAAGGAAAATCGATGGTACCATCATCGTATACGGTATAGGTATACAATCCCTTGTATGCCGAAGATAAAGAAGAGGAGGATGTTTCTGTAGTAGCATTGAATATTTTGCTGGATTCGGGATCGAGAGTAATGACACGAATATTAAGTTCATCGCTTTTCATTACTTCGTAATCGGCAGGAGTATGGTATTCCGGATATGCAGGAACGTACTTATCCGGTTCTTGCAAATAGCGTGTTTTGCGCGGCGTAACACACGACGGCAAAAGTATTATGAATATTAAGGTAAAAGCAGCGAAATAATTCTTAAACATAACGCATAACAAGTGTACAAATATACACTACAATCCATTAAAAAGCAAATATTGTTGATAATTTTATTGGCGATGCGGTGCTTAGGTGTTTAGGCGTTGAGTCGTTTAGTCGTTTAGGCGATTTTTTTTGACGAATCGGTGAATTTTGCGAGTAAGCGAGAGCAGAAGCAATGTTACATTGATTATGCCGAGCGCGAGCAAAATCATGAGGGCAAAGCCAGAATAATCGACGAATCGATTTTAGGCGTTTAGGCGGTGAGTCGTTGAGGAGGTGCGGTTTTGGAGCACGGACGCACGACCGTGCGTCCCTACAACTTTTGACAAGCGACCTTCGACTTTTGACCTGCAACTTTCGACATAAAAAAAAGAGGCTTTCGCCTCTTTTTTTTATCGCCCTGCTTGTTTAATGTAGTTCTTCAACTCCGCATTATAGTCATCGTTAGCAATTAAGTCTTCCATGTTCATGTGCATGCGATAGCGCCAACTATTTTTGGTATTGGACGGAACGTTAATACGTTCGTCGTGCGGATTTTCACGACGTGTAGCATCCGAAATACTAAACAAGTCTTGTATTTGGAAAATAGCCCACATAGCAGGCGAGTACAAGTGTTGCACCAAAATATCGCGACAAACCCACCATTCGGCAAAATAAGGAGCTTGTCCCCAATGACCCAACTGCTGATTGTAGAAACGTTGCGTTACATCGGGTTTTTCTTCCCACCAACCACGAATGGTACTCATATCATGGGTTGAAGGTGTTACTACAGACAGGTATTTAGCATCTGCCGGATGGAAGAACTCGATGGTATCAATTTTGGGAGCACGTTGAATTTCCAAGCTCAAAATACCCAATTCGTTCATTACACTGGTCACACAATCTGCCATCATACCCAAGTCTTCGCCACAAATCATCATATTGGTACTGCGTTTTAGAGCAGGTAACTTGCGAAGTGCCGAATACTTCCAGTGTCCGTCTTGACGACGATAGAAATAATCTACGTACAATTCTTCGATTTTACGTTGTACATGGCTATCCAAGTAGCGGAAAGTAGTAAGCACTTGCATGCCGTAGCGAGGATAGAATTGAGTGCCATTAGAACCTTTTACTTCAAAGAACAGCACGTTCGAGATAAGGTCAAACAATCCCCATTTGATTTTTTCAGAAATCATGCCTTTTTGGTACATGGCTTCTACTTTCTTTTGCGTGTCGCAAATGGGTTTTAAGCGCAAAATCCAACCATCAAAGATATCGATACAATTGGTTTTTACCCAAGGTGCATCGTCACCAAAGATTTCCCACATGACGGCATCGGTAATAAAGGGCATGCAGAAACGGTTGTAATCAAAACGAATGCCTTTTTCGGCAAACTCGTTGATATGCACAGGGATAGAAGGATTGAGGTATCCCATAATACCTTCTTCTTGTTCGTATGGGATTTGCCAAATACGGAAGAAGCCCAAAATGTGGTCAACACGGAAAGTGTCAAAATAGCGGCTCATTTGCGCAAAACGATCGCGCCACCATGCGAAACCGGTTTCTTCCATTTTTTCCCAGTTGTAGGTAGGTAGTTCCCAGTTTTGGCCCTTAATGGCAAACATATCGGGCGGAGCACCGGCTTGCATATCCATGTTAAACAGCTCGGGATTTACCCAAGTATCTACCCCATTACGATTAACCCCAATGGGTATATCACCTTTTACAATAATACCATTTTGGTGAGCATACTGAGTAGCTTCTAACAATTGTACGTGCAAGTGGTATTGAATAAAGTAGTTTACTGCCACTTGGTCGTAGTGCGAATTGATGTATTGTTGTACTTTTTCTTCGCTATAAACAGCATATTCGCCCCATTTGGTATAATCGGAAGTACCAAATTCGTCGCGCATAGCGCAGAATGCCGAATAAGCTACCAACCACGATTTATTATCTTCAAAATATTGTTTAAATTCCGGGCTATTTAAGAATTGTTCTTTTTCTTGGTAGTATAGC
>JAFVZF010000034.1 GCA_017508305.1 Paludibacteraceae bacterium
CGAAGAAGCACAAACCATTATCGAAACAGAGCAGGGCGATTTTAGCGAAGAACTACTTACCATGAATGCGTTAGCTGTACAACTGCGTGCTAATCGCTTTAAAGCCGGTGCCATATCGTTTGAACGCAGTGAGGTGCGTTTTCAAATTGATGAACAGGGCAAACCGCTCAGCGTATACTTTAAAGAAGCCAAAGAGGCCAATAAGTTGGTAGAAGAGTTTATGTTACTTGCCAACCGCACCGTGGCAGAGCACATCGGAAAGGTAAAAAAAGGCGACAAGGCAAAAACGTTTGTATACCGTATTCACGACGAACCCAATCAAGAAAAATTGGCAAATTTTTCGCAATTTATCAGCCGATTTGGCTATAAGCTCAAAACTTCGGGCAAGAAAAACGAAATTTCAAGTGCTATCAATCGTCTGTTGGACAATGTAGCCGGCAAACGCGAACAAAACTTAGTGGAAACCTTGGCGGTTCGCTCCATGGCGAAAGCCATTTACACCACCGAAAACATAGGACACTATGGTTTGGCTTTTGACTACTACACGCACTTTACATCGCCCATTAGACGCTATCCGGATGTATTGGTGCATCGATTGCTATTTAGCTATTTACAAGGTGGCAGCAGCGTTAAAGAAGAAACCTACGAGAAGATGTGCGAGCACTGCTCCGACAGAGAACAAGTAGCGGCATCTGCCGAAAGGGCTTCTATCAAATACAAACAGGTAGAGTTTATGGCAGACAAAAAAGGGCAAGTATTTGATGGGGTTATATCGGGAGTGACCGAATGGGGCTTATACGTAGAAATTACGTCGAACAAATGCGAAGGCATGGTGGCGCTTCGCGATATGGACGATGATTTTTATACTTACGACGAAAAAAACTATTGCATCATAGGCAGACAAACTCGCCGCAAATACCAATTGGGCGACGAAGTGCAAATTATGGTACAACGAGCCAATTTAGAAAAGAAGCAGTTGGATTTTGTATTAGTATAAAGAATATTTTAGGTGGGCACTTCGACAGGCTCAGTGACCACCTAAAATATTCTTCCGCTCGGTCACTGAGCTTGTCGACGTGTTGTTGACCGAAGGAAAAAAGTGCCTTGGCGGAATTTTATTCGGAGATTCGCAGGCTCTTTTTGGGGTTGATACCGAGTTCTTTGAATTTTTCGACGCGTCCCAACACATTGCCTTTGCCGTCGCTTAGCTGTCCCTTAGCGGTATCGAAAGTAGCAGACAATGCTTGTATCTGACTACCAATTTTATCGAACGATTCGGTAAAGGTTACCACCTTGTCGTACAAACCGGCTGCACTTTTTACAATATTTTCGATGTTTTTGGTTTGTTTGTCGTACTGCCAAAGGTTGTACGCTAATTGCAATGTCATGAGCAAATTGCTAGGCGAGATGATGATAATATGCTTTTTATAAGCCTCTTGCGCCAAACCGGGGCGGGCTTTTAAGGCAGCACTATAGGCAGCCTCGTTAGGTATAAACAGCAATACATAACCGATGGCGTTTTGCACCAAATCGTCGTATTTTTTTGCCGCCAACTCGTCAATATGTTTTACCACACTTTGCACATGAGCTGCCATTCGTTGTGCACGAAGTTCTTCCGAATCGGCCGCCATGGCATCGGCATAAGCCGTTAGCGACACCTTTGAGTCGATTACCACCGACCTACCTTCGGGAAATTTAACCACCACATCCGGACGAAAATTATTGCCATTCTCGTCTTTTACATTTTCTTGTACATAATAATTTTCGTCTTTTATCAAACCACTGTTTTCTAAGATGGTTTCGAGAATCATTTCGCCCCAATCGCCCTGCATTTTACTATCGCCTTTTAGGGCTTTAGTTAGATTGGCTGCATCCGAACCGATTTTTTCTGTTTGCTCTTTGATGGTATTTACCGCCTGATTTTGTTGCTGTTCAAAGAGTTTTAACATGCCTTCGAAACTCTTTTTGAGTTCTTCTTTTTGCACTGCATTCTGGGTTTTGCTCTCGTTGACCGATTTTTCGAATGCCTCAAACTTTTCTTTGAGTGGTTTTACCAACTCGGACATCTGATCACGATTTTGCGATTGCAAGGCATCTTGTTTCTTTCCCAACTGTTCGATGGTAATACGGCTTATCTCACTTTTTAGGGCCTCTAATTTGTTATTCCATTGCTCATCTGCCTCACGACGCAATTTTTCGGCATGCATGCGTTCTTCGTGCAGACGTTGTTCTGCCAATGCGCGCTCTTCTTGCAAGCGTTTTTCGGCTTCGGCTTGCAGGGTCTGTTTATCTAAAAGCACCTGCTGTTGCTTATCTTGCAGCTGCTTTTGCATGTATTCTACCTCTTGTTTAGACAATTCCGCCTGCGTTTGCAGCGCAAATTGCTTACCGCGCAACACCACAAACACTATCAAAGCACCCAAAAGGGCACCACCCATAACCGATAACAAAATATACAACAACATGCTTTAAATTTTAATACTCTGCTAAGTTACAAAAAGAACTCATAGAAACCTACTTATGGCTAAGGTAGTTTTGCACAAGTTTCATCGTGCAACTGTCTGTATTTGTCTACCAAAGGCATAAACGATGGCAGCTGACGCACATTTTCAAGGTCAAAATCGCGCATTACATGGTTAAAAAAACAATATCCCGCCTCAAATGCCTTTTGCAGATTTTGCAACGATTCTTCTGTCTTTCCCATCAACGACAATAAGCAAGCTTTATCGTAGTAACGATCTTTACTTACATCCGTTGCCTCAATGCTATTTAGCCAATCGATTGCCTCTTGCTCCCTACCTAAGATATACAACGCATAGTGGCGAATACTGTTTGCATTACCTATCGTATCTACTTGCAATATCTTTTCTGCATCTACTTTTGCTATATCCATGGCACCGTACTTTTCATGCAATCGCGCCCTACCCAATAGGGCATACACATACGTGCTATCACGTTGCAAAATAGTATTGAAATCTACCATAGCTTGCGCATCCTTCCCTAATCGACGGTAAGCACTTGCACGCGTATACATGACTTCTTTTTGATAGCCTCTACGTTCTAACAAATCAGTGGCAATGCTGATGGTTGCATCGTAATCGCCCTGCAATTCGCATATCGCCATTTTTAGGTAACGATCTTCATCATCCAGCGAGTCGTGCGTTGCCTGCATCTCATCAAACATGACTAACGCCTGCTGGTAGCAATCTACATTGAAATAGCAAGCCAATTTGGCATGTTGTAAGCGATACAAAGTACCAAATTTATCTATCAAATGGTTAAACTGTTGCAACGCCAATGTATAGTCTTTTTCGTAGAAATTAAGCACAGCCTGAATGTACAACCAGTTTCTGTCGTCCGGGTATTTCTTTAGCTTCTTAGCCAATAACTTCTTAGCCGTTGGAATGTCCAATCGTAATGCCGGCTCGTAATCGTCAATATCTTCTAATGTTTTAGGAGGAAATTTTTCTAATATCTCAAACAAGGATTCTTCGACCAAGTTATAAAAACCTAATTGATACCGAATATTTAATCGTTTTTCGTAAAAGCGAATATCAGTAGGATCTTTTTTGATGGCTCTCTTACAAAAAGTAATAGCCTCGCTCATGTCCATGTGAAAGCTATACTCATTGCCTGCCATGCGATAAATTTTAGCCCTACCCTCCAATATATCGATTGCCACGTCAAATTCATCTTTCTGTAAATGATCGTATGCCACATTAAAATCGGCATAGGCCTTGTCGTAATAGCCCAATTTGGCATAAAAGTCGCCCCTCGTTAAATACAATAGGGACAACGAGTGAAAGGATTTTTCGTTGCAAAATTGGATGGCATTGTTCAACTGACCCAAACAATGAGGCACCAACATAGCAATGGTATCGCGCGAAGCAACATCGTTTTGCGGGCGTATTGTTGCCAAAGAAACAATATATTCTGACAAGATGGCTCCACTTAACGCATACACATCAGACAGGGTGGGATCTAATTTTGTGGCTTCTGTAAGAAATTGTAGGGCTTGTGATCGGTTGTTTACTTTTACACATTCTACTGCCAAGTCGTACAGATCTTGCGCCGTAGGCTTTTCTTCTTGAGCGATTACCGCCGAAAAAGAAGTAAACAGTATCACTACCAATAATTGAAATCTTTTCATAGCTTACAACACTTTGAGGAGGCAAAGATAGCGATAAAATCCTTACAATTCACTAAGTATTTGCTTGTTTGCCTTATCAATCACCGACTTATCGAGCGATGTCAGGTAAATGCGCGTTGTTTTTTCGCTATCGTGTCCCATGCACTCGCTAATAACGGATATAGGTATGCGTTTGCTTTTGGCAATGCTCGCCCATGAGTGACGCGCTACGTATAAAGTAAGGGGTATATGAATGTGTGCCAATATTGCCACCTCGCGCAAATGCCTATTGATACGCGCTAAGTTGTATTTATACTGATTGCGTGTTTCGGGATGCCGCTTAAAGATAGGCAACAAATACCCCTCATCGCATTGCTTACGGTATTTGTCAACAATCTCTTGCATACATACCTCCCACTTGATGTGCAACTCTTGTCCGGTTTTTCTTCTGCGGTATGTGATATAGCCTCTTGATAGGTTGGAGCGTTTTAAATGCGCCATATCGATAAAGGACATGCCTCGCATGTAAAAGCTAAACAAAAACATATCCCTTGCATAGTCAAAACGCTTATCGTAGGATAAATCTAAACTCTTGATGCGCTTAATCGCCGACATATTTAAGGCTCTTTTCGTCGTTTTATCCACCCCTGTATACACGTGTTTAAAGGGATGCCGCATCTCTACTAACTCTCTTTCTACAGCTCGGTTGTATACGGCTCTTAGTATGCGCATGTAAAACGAGCTACTATTTTTGCTTACTCCGTGATGGTGCAAAAACACCTCGTAACGCTGAATCAGTTCATCGTCTACATCGTCCAAAAGGATATCCCGCAACTGCATAAAACGCCTAAAACTGGCAAATGCAGACTCGTATGCTTCGGCAGTTCTATTTTTTTTGTTTTCTATGAGCTGCTGAATTACCTCGTGCATAAACTCAAAGAAAGTAACATCGCTCTTTCGGGGACTATTGGGCGATAAAATAGCAGCATGTACAGACGAAGTTGATTTTAACCAATCTACCTGACATAGCAACCGCTCCAACCGATTAAGTTGTAACGACATTTTTTGCTCTAACTCGAGCAACTTTTCTTCTTTGGGCCTGACATCAGACACAATACCAAAGTGCAAATTTCCCATACTATCCATAATTGTTTCCACTTAGAATCATATAGGAAAGATAATACCTTATGGCGATATATTCAGCTTACACCGAGAGCGTTTTGGCAATTTACTATTGTTCCAACGACTTTTTGTACTGCGAAGGAGATTTTCCGGTAGCTTGTTTAAAGAATCGTGTAAAATGGTTGGGGTAGTTAAAACCCAAATGCGATGCCACCTCGTTGATGGGCAAACCATCATCCACCAAGAGCAAAATGGCCTTTTGTATCATCTTGTTACGAATAAATTCTTTGGCAGTTATACCTAATTCATTTTTTACGACATCGCCAAAATAGTTGGCAGATAAATGGAATTGGCCGCTACACCATGCCACCTGCGGGGGACCCAACCGACGAGGCAAATCGCTTCCGTCGGCTAAATAGGACTCTAAAATGGATTCGAATTGCTGTATTAACTCTGACGAACGGATCTTTTTGGTATCAAATTGCCGATCGTAAAAACGACGACAATAGCTAAGCAACTGCCCTATGCCCAAGCGTACCATGTGGCCTGTAAATTCATCGTCCGGGGCACACAACTCGGAAAGGATGGTGTTAAAACAGTTAAGCATAATGCGCCGTTCGCCATCAAATAAGGTCAACGCATCGCGTACTTCGTAGTCAAAAAAATTGAACATGTAAAAATCTCGCCCCAAACCTGTGTTGACTATCAATTCGGGCCTAAACGCCAACATCCACCCCTTGGGAGGAACATGCGCATTTAAGTTCATGCTAACCACCTGACCGGGTTTCATGGTAAAAACGGTACCTGCCTTGTATTGCATGGAGGCGCCTCGCAAAATAAGTTCGCCAAAATCGGCATCCATCAATACGACACAATACATGCCAAAATCGGTAGGTTCAAACAGCGACAAATGAGCATCGGCAAGGTTGGCAACGCTTACCAAAGGATGATGAGTGGGTTGATTAAACAGCCGATTAAATTGATCTATATTTTCAATTTTTCTGATCATAAGTGTAGGTAAATTTGGTATAAAAGTAGGCAATTTTGCTGTATTATCAGTAATTTTGGTATGTAAAATTGGTAGTTTATGGCACAAAAAGTAAAAATGGTAGTTTTTTCCGTAAAATACGTATCATCTGTCCTATGGATTTCTCCTATTTTTGCCAGATCACTAAAAAAGTAACAACTAAAACATACAATTATGGCAGTAAAATTTTATCAATCGGAAAACCAAGTACCTTTGGAAATGCACAAAGTGCGCATGGTACAAAAACTTTCGTTGCTTCCCGTAGAAAGAACGTCTTAAAAAAATTCAAGAAGCCGGCAACAACACTTTCTTGTTGGAAAACTCGGACATTTACATGGACATGCTTACAGACTCGGGCGTAAATGCCATGAGTGATTTGCAAATGGCAGCTTCGATGCAAGCGGACGACTCTTACGCAGGTTCTGCCACCTTTAACCGCGTAAAAGCGGCTATCAAAGAAGTGTTTGGCACCGAAAATGTGCTACCTGCTCACCAAGGACGTGCATGCGAAAACATATTGGCATCTGCGTTGGTAAAACCCGGTCAAACCGCTCTTATGAATTTCCACTTTACCACCACCAAGGCACATATTACTCGTTTGGGCGGTACAGTAGAGGAATTGGTTGCCGAAAAAGGCTTGAAACCACAAAGCAACGATCCTTTTAAAGGCGATTTTGACCTTAAAAAACTAAAAGCTACCATTAAAGAAAAAGGTGCAGAAAACATTGCTTTTGTGCGTGTAGAAGCCGGTACTAACTTAATTGGCGGCCAACCCGTATCGTTGGAAAACATGTTGGCAGTTACCGATATTTGCCACGACAATGGCATTGTCAGCATATTGGATGCTTCGCTTTTGCAAGACAACATCTACTTTATGAAAACGCGCGAAGCTCGTTGCAAATACATGGACGTAAAAGCCATTTACCACTTACTTGCCGACCACTTTGATATTATCTATTTCTCAGCTCGTAAACTTAGCTTCTCTAAGGGTGGTATCATTACCAGCAAAGATCCCAAATATACCAAAATGATGATGGAGTACATTCCACTATACGAAGGTTTCTTAACCTATGGTGGTATTGACGTACGTACCATGGAATCAATGGCACAAGGATTGTACGAAAGCTTGGATATGGAGTACATCAACCAAGGTCCTGAATTTATCAACTACTTGGCAAAAGAATTGGACGATTACGGGGTGCCCGTTATCCTACCTGCAGGCGGTTTGGGATGTCACCTAAATGCAGGTGCTTTTGTTCCTAACATGCCTCACGATCAATACCCTGCCGGTGCAGTTGCTACTGCCTTGTACATTGCCGGTGGTATCAGGGGTATGGAGCGTGGTACCCTTTCGGAACAACGCAACCCCGATGGCAGCGAACCATTTGCCGAATTAGAATTGATGCGTTTGGCTGTTCCTCGCCGTGTATACACCCTATCGCAACTTAAATACGTTGCCGACCGTGTAAAATGGTTGTGGGATAATCGCAACTTAATTGGTGGTTTGGAATGGGTAGAAGAGCCTTCGGTACTTCGTTTCTTCTTTGGTCGATTAAAAGAAATTGGCTACTGGCAAGAACAATTGGCCGAAAAATTCCGTCAAGACTTTGGCGAAAGCTTATAAATAGTAACGTTGCCAAAAATGGTTGGCAATATATTAAGGGGTTGCTAAAATTACTTTTAGCAACCCCTTAGTTTATTTGGTGTTGAATAACAGTTACAATGGTTCTACTATATTCCAGCCCAAATCAAACAGCTCAAAATTGGCATAGAGATCATCCAAGGTAGAGGTCTGAACAGATTGCTGTTGCGCTTGTTTTGCCCCATCTGGGAACAAACGGGCCATACGCGCCACAAAATCGTCCACAAAATCATCCACGCTGTCAAAAGCTTCTATCTCCTCCGACAAAGAAGCTTTTTCTTTTATTTGTTCGGCATGCAATACCCCATTATACACGTGTAACAGGTAATATGTATCGGCAATTTTTACGGTTGTCGCAAAATTGGTTCTATTAGCACCTACCTTACTGCCGTCCAACAGAATAGCAAAGTATTCAAATATCTTTTCGGGTTGCATGGTGCGTAGGTTGGCAGCTATGGCACGAATAGTTTGTTCGTTGGTTCTAAATCCAGACAATCCTCCATTGCGCAAATCGGATGCACCGGTTAAGAATATATTACGCCATGTTCCGGCTTCGAACGAATAGCCCAACTGCTCTAACGCATCGGCTTGCAAATAACGTGCCTCTTTATTTTGGGAATTATTGAATACCAACTGCTTGGTAAGCTCTACTGTCCACCTAAAATCACCTTTATCAAAGTACTCGTGCGCTTTTGATAAAACAGCCTCTTCGCCACCCATATCGGCTACAAAACGTTTTGCCGCTTCTGCTTCCGGATAGGTAAAATAGTTGGCAGGGTTTCCATCCCACCAACCCATGTAAAATTGCGCCACAGCTTTTACGTTATGGTTGATGGTTCCGTAGTAGCCACGCAAATAATATTCGTTGCTCAAGTCAACAGGTAAAGTAAATGACTCGGCTATTTCGTTCATATTCATGCCTTTGTTAAGCATGTGTATTACCTGATTATTAAAATAGTAATACAGATCACGTTGCTTAGTCATTAGCTCTTTGCATGCCTGCGTCCCCCATGTTGGCCAATGATGTACGCCCAATAACACGTTTATCTCGCCATCAAAGTACGTATCTGCCAGCTGCATGGTAGCATGAATAACATCGCCAAAAGCCTTGGCATTACGTACCTTCGCCCCACGAGGTGTGAGCAAATTGTGCATGGTATGAGTGATGTTCTCACCGGGACATAGTGCCTTGTATTCTTTTATCAAGAAATGAAATTCGGCAGGAGCCTCGGTTCCCGGTGCATTTTGAAATAAGAAATGCAAGCCATCTATCAACATTTCTTTGGTGCCATCTGCGTCGGGAATAACTTCGAACGATGGCGCCAATAGACTGCCGGACGAGGTATACACTCTTTTACCCAATCCTACCCCTACGTTTTGGCAGGTATCGACCGGCAAAAACGAGCCATACATGTAGCTTCCACGACGCAACATACTATTACCTAAATACAGGTTTTCGCTTATCGCCTCGTCGTAAAAACCCTGAGGAGCTACCACCAATACCTTTCCGTTGGATTTCTTGGCAATCTTTTTAGGGTTGTTCATTATCTTCTGATACTCTTCTTGCGCTATTTCCCAGATACTATCTGCCGAAACAATGGCTTCTACTCCTTTGTAATGATCGACATGGCTATGGGTAAAAATAACGGCACTTACCTTAGGGTGGGCATCTACGTGCTGTTTAAACACCTCCCATGCACGAGTAGCGTTTTCTACCCCCGTCAATGGGTCTACCACAATCCAACCGGTTTTGCCTTTTATGATGCTCATGGTAGCCAAATCGTACGAACGAACTTGGTAAATAAGCCCCTCCTTACCCCCTTTTTCTACTTTGGGCCATGCCTGAAACAAACCGTTGATATTGTTGAGTTGCTCCATGGTCCAAAGTGTTGGATGTACGGTTGAGGGAGCCTGCCCCTTGATAATTTGATACGAAGGCATATTCCATGCAGGTATACCGGCTTTTTTATTAAACCAGATGGTGTCGGTCAACGCAGTACCTTCTACATATCCCCTTAAGGCATTCTCAAACTCGGGTGTTGGGTCTTTCTCTAAAGGCGCAGGATAGTAATCGTTGGTTAATTTAACACGCTTAACATCGGGCGTTTTGCCAAACTCGTACGATTGTGCGACTGCAAATTGTGGGCAAATGGCCAACAGCAGTACTATGACTGTTAGAAAACTAATTTTTTTCATCATCTTTTACTTTTTATTTATACAACCCATCATCAAAAAAAGCAATAAATAGCTATTCTTTATACACTGATAGCTAATACATCAACTCAGGTTGTTTCCAAGTTCCATTAAAATAAGCCTCTTGCGGCAAATACAAACGCAAAACAAAGGTCCAACCATCAAAGATATCCAGATAATTATCGACTGTTTTGTCCTCTCCTCCAAAGCGAATAAGCACATCGCCATCGGCATTGCAAGTGGCAAACGAACTGTTGATATTGTAATAGTCGCCATGGGGATAACCATCAGAATCGTATACCGTAACAGACCAAAACGCATTTTCGGCGATAGGGACATCCTTTAGCAAAAGCGTACAAGGTGTACTGTTGGCAGGATTGTAGGTTAGGTACAGCGCCTGATCCGGCGTAAAACCACCCCAACCACAAGCCACCCCACAATTGTGGTTTTCGAGACTTACTTCGCCTTTTTTGCCAAACATAACCGCCGTAGAAATGTGTTTCTCGACAGCAATGTTTTGGTATTTTTTACGCATGGCCAACACCTCGTCCATGTTCCATTTATTGGTAACTACATACTCGCCCCTGCTTTCTTGAGTAACGGTAATGGCATCTTGCAGTTGGGTAACCGCTTGCATATCCGCATCATCGCGCATATTGACCTGCGTTCTAATTACCGCTAATACATACCTGCTTCCCATGGCTTGTTGCGTAATGGTATATACCCCGGGAGCATTGATAGCCATAGGATTATAGTGTTCTTCTGTTATAAACCAAAGGCTTTGGTACCTGCCTCCTGTTTCGGGCATGGTAATGATAGCATCGTGAGTAAGGTCTAATACTACAAACGAATAACGCGTATCAAAGTTAATACGTACCACCGTTTTATCGGTAGGGTCGGCGGCTTCGCGCACATGATGCAACACGCCCACTCCGTTGGTTTGGGTATGCTGTGCAGCCCTGCTTACATAATCTGCAAAAATAATTTGACTCTCTGCCAAGGCATAATTCTCATCGGTAAGGGGCGTATAAGTGGTAGGTCCATCGCCCTCGCATGCCATTAGCATAAACGACAAAACGATTGCCATAAAAAAACGACTACATTTCATGCTCTTTTCTGTTTTTTTCTAATTGGTAGATGCGGCAAATATAAGAAACTACCCACACAAAGTATGATAAAAATCTTTAAATCGTTACCTTTGTCGTCAAAATAAAAGGGAAAGGTTATGGGACGTAACAAATTTTCGGAGAAAGAAATAAAGGTAATTCGTAAATTGTTAGGACAAAAAATGGCAGGCAACCGTTTTCAACAAAAAATGGTGCGCCACACCCTGCGCACCGTATTTGAATTTAATATATCCGACTACAACGTACAAGGCAAAGCCTTTGGCCCGTCCGACTTAGACGATGCTGTGCGCCGCGGTGCCATTCATATCTTAGATGATGCCACCATCGAATCCATGAAACTGCGTCGCGCCGAAAAGAAGCAGCACGAAATGGCCCTACAGCAAGCCGACGCTATTGCCGACGGCCAAACCGAAAACTGGGAAGATGTGCTCAAAGAGTGGAATGCGTATTATGGGGTAAAGGAGGGGGAGTAACGGGATGGCCTACCTTCGGCGAAGCCAAAGTAGTGAAGTATTTTGAAATTATCGTAGACTCTATTTTATTTAATGTCAATTTTTTTATGAATATTGTTTATGGTATCTTCTGTTGATTTTACGTCTGGTATATTATCATCCATCTTTATATGGTCGTTGTGATAGATATTATTTTGATAATAATTAAGCTCTATAGTTTTATTGTTTGTGTTTGTGTTCTCGTCAACGTAAAATAGCATATACAGTGATATCATCGCTCCAATAAGTCCAATAATGAAGAAAGCCCAAAAAATATGCAAAAAAGCTTTACCATGACTCATACCTCGTTTGCACCATATACAAGGATACTTCTTGCGCTCTTGATTTCTTTTTTTCTCGGTTTCATTTTCCTCAATACTAAAAAGTCTCAAACTTTTATCTTTATAATATGTCCTTTCAATTTTCTTTATTATATTCTCACCGTGTTTAGTCAGTTCCTTGTTCCTTTTATCAATTTTTAAAAATATAACAGATAAGAAAGCCTGCGTTATACCAAGGAATATCCCAATATAATGATTTTTTTAATCTCCTTGAAATGTGCTTATCATTCCTGTAGTTAAAAGTGTGGAAAATGCCACAAAAAAATTAAAATAAGATATACGTTGTTGAGCATGTTGCTGAAAATAAAGCCACGAAGTGTTTAGTATATCCTTATTTTCAATATACGATTTATCAAATCTCTTATCTTTATTCTTTTGGTTTCCCATATATGTAGTATTTAATGTTGTTTTTAATTGCCATAATAATTATTTAGAATTATAACCTTCTTTCAAAGGTTGTTTAAATTTTTAATCCTATTATCAAACACTCCCTCAAACAACGTCATTTCTCTCTTGGCAATACCTAATCTATTTGCTAATACTCGCCAAACCTTGACAGCCGTTACGACCTCGTTGATTATACCCTTGGCAACCTCTAGGGTGAGCATATACTCCTCACACGAGTCAAGCAGAATTGACAAATCTGCTTTGTTGGTCTTGCTATTAATGAGCAAACTTTGATGGTCATTCAGCGTTGGGTTCATATCGTATGCAGGCGATAGTGTCCAGCCTTTTGCAGTGAGCAG
>JAFVZF010000035.1 GCA_017508305.1 Paludibacteraceae bacterium
GGCATGTTAGCACCTTCTGACACTGCGATTACGCCGTTAGCCAAAAGAGTTTTTGCATCGTCGCCGTTCAATTCGTTTTGAGTTGCACATGGAAGAGCGATGTCAGCAACTTCGCCCCAAGGACGAGCTCCTTCTACGTATTTGCAACCATATTTTTCTGCGTATTCTTTGATACGACCGCGTTGAACGTTTTTCAATTCTTTTACGTATTCCAATTTTTCGAAGGTAATACCTTCTGGATCGTAGATATAACCGTTAGAGTCAGAAAGAGTCAAAGGAGTTGCGCCCAATTGAAGCAATTTTTCGCAAGTATATTGAGCAACGTTACCCGAACCCGATACCAAGCAGCGTTTGCCAGCTAGTTCGATGCCACGAGTTTTAAGCATGCTGTTCAAGAAATAGATGTTACCGTAACCAGTAGCTTCAGGACGGATAAGTGAACCACCAAATTCCAAACCTTTACCGGTGAAAGTACCAGTAAATTCGCCAGAAAGTTTGCGGTACATACCGAACATATAACCTACTTCGCGAGCGCCTACGCCGATGTCACCAGCTGGGATGTCGGTGTCAGGACCGATGTGTTTAGCAAGCTCTAACAAGTAAGCTTGGCAGAAACGCATTACTTCGTTGTTAGATTTGCCACGTGGAGAGAAGTCAGAACCACCTTTACCACCACCCATAGGAAGAGTAGTCAATGCATTTTTGAAAGTTTGCTCGAAAGCCAAGAATTTCAAAATAGAGGGGTTTACCGAAGAGTGGAAACGAATACCACCTTTGTAAGGTCCGATGGCCATGTTGTGTTGTACACGGTATGCCATATTGGTTTGTACATTACCTTTGTCGTCTACCCAAGATACACGGAAGGTGAAGATACGATCAGGAATACAAAGTCTTTCAATTAAGTTGGCTTTTTCAAATTCGGGGTGTTGGTTGTACACATCTTCGATGGTTTCTAACACTTCTTGTACAGCTTGAATGTACTCTGGTTCGTTGGGGAAGCGTTTTTTTAAGCTTTCCACTACATTTTTTGCGTTCATAGTAGTATGTTTAGTTGTTGATTCGTTTATGCGTTTATTCGCTTCGCTCATGATTTTGCTTCCGATTTACATTAGCAATGTCCCCTTCGACAAGCTCAGGGACCGAATATTGCTTCAGTTCTCGCTTAATAGCAAAATTAGTCGTTCAGTCGATAAGCGACTTTTATAACAAGGTGCAAAGATAATATTTCTACTCGAAAGTAAAAAGTTGAAAGTAAAAAGTTGAAAAAAAACGTATTATTTTTGTCAGAACGTAACAAAATATGACAAATTTACTACAAAACGTAAGCGTTTTTATAAGTTTTGCGATAGAATAACAACTAATTGGTTTACTTTACCGACAATATCTTATCTACAACCAGATTGCTGACGCCACGCCATGGAAGGGGAGCGATGTATTCTTCGTAATGTAACTCAACTTGTCGACCGGTAAGGCGCATCAGCGAATCGGCAATGGTTTTATCGGTAACAGAGAACTTAAATTCGTACGATTGAATGGTGCCTGTTTTTTGTCCTTGAAAGCCGTTTTGAATTACCTTTCCCTCGTATGTTTTGAAAATATATCCTTTGTGAGTTAGGTAGTTAAGTTCTCCAGCCTTGACTCCTTCGCCAAAAACAAAATAGTAGCGGAAATAGATGAAACCTGTTAAGGCAAGCAGAAGGATAAGTGTTGTAATAGAAATGATTTTAGTGGAGGTTTTCATAATAAAATGATTAGACGAGGGCAAAGATACAATTTATTTTACTACCTTTGCGCGATTATTCAAAAAAACAAAGCGTTAAAGCTATGGAACTTGCAAAGAACTATAATCCTGCCGAGATAGAGGCAAAATGGTATCAATACTGGTTAGATAACAAACTATTTGCATCTAAACCTGATGCTCGTGAACCTTATACCATTGTTATTCCTCCACCTAATGTAACAGGTGTATTGCACATGGGACACATGTTGAACAATACCATTCAGGATATTTTGGTGCGTCGTGCTCGTATGATGGGGAAAAATGCTTGTTGGGTGCCCGGTACAGACCACGCTTCTATTGCCACAGAGGCAAAAGTGGTGGGTCGTTTGGCAGAACAGGGGATTGCTAAAAATAGCTTGACGCGCGAGGAGTTCCTAAAGCACGCTTGGGCATGGACCGACGAACATGGTGGTATTATTTTAAAACAATTGCGCAAATTAGGAGCATCGTGCGATTGGGATCGTACAGCATTTACCATGGATGAGTTGCGCAGCAAAAGCGTAATCAAGGTTTTTTGCGACCTATATAATAAAGGTTTAATTTACCGTGGCGTAAGAATGGTAAACTGGGACCCCAAAGCATTAACTGCTTTATCGGACGAAGAGGTAATCTACCAAGAACAAACCGGTAAATTGTATTACTTGCGTTATCGCATCGAAGGTGAGGATGGTTATGCTGTTGTGGCTACCACCCGTCCCGAAACCATTATGGGCGATACCGCTATGTGTATCAATCCCAACGACCCCAAGAACCAACACTTAAAAGGTAAAAAAGTAATCGTGCCTTTGGTAAATAGGGTAATTCCTGTTATCGAAGACGAATATGTTGATATTGAATTTGGTACAGGTTGCTTAAAAGTAACTCCTGCCCACGACGTAAACGACTATATGTTGGGCGAAAAATACGGCTTAGAAACCATCGATATTTTTAACGATAATGGTACGATTAGCGAAGCTGCTGGCTTGTATGTGGGCATGGATCGTTTTGATGTGCGCAAGCAAATTGAAATAGACTTGGCAGAAGCTGGTTTGTTAGAAAAAGTAGAGGCTTATACCAATAAAGTAGGTTGCTCGGAACGTACCAAAGTGCCCATCGAACCTAAATTGTCGATGCAATGGTTCTTGAAAATGGAGCATTTGGCAAAAATTGCTTTGGAGCCTGTATTGAAAGATGATATTAAATTTTATCCTGCTAAATACAAAAACACCTATCGTCATTGGATGGAAAATATTAAAGACTGGTGCATTAGCCGTCAGTTGTGGTGGGGACATCGTATCCCTGCTTATTTCTTGCCTCAAGGTGGTTTTGTGGTAGCCGAAACAGCAGAAGAAGCTTTGCAAAAAGCCATCGAAAAAACAGGTAACGCGGCTCTAACACTTGCTGATTTGCGCCAAGATAGCGATTGCTTGGATACTTGGTTCTCGTCGTGGTTGTGGCCTATTTCGTTATTTGATGGCATTAACAACCCCGGAAACGAAGAAATAAACTATTACTATCCGACTGCCGATTTGGTAACCGGTCCCGATATTATTTTCTTTTGGGTGGCGCGTATGATTATGGCGGGCTACGAGTACCAAGGCACGATGCCGTTTAAAAATGTGTATTTTACAGGCATTGTGCGCGATAAGTTGGGTAGAAAGATGAGTAAGTCGTTGGGTAACTCGCCCGACC
>JAFVZF010000036.1 GCA_017508305.1 Paludibacteraceae bacterium
AATCTGCCTTTAGTTGGTCTATTTCGTGCTCTATTTGTTCGACTAATTGTGTGCCGGTTTTTGAGTCGAAGCCGGTAAAATTAGGCGACAAAAAGGCAATAATAGTGGTCGAATCGGGTGTGTAAAAGTGGTAATCGATGATTTTGTAGGAACCTCCAATGGCTCCCAAAAGTTCTTTGGCTTTTCCTTTTAACGCATGGCGCAAACCGGCGGGGTCACGTCCTATTAGCTCGTAGGTGTACATGCCCGATGCCGATTGCAAATCGTCAAAGTTACTTTCCATTTGCTGTGCCACTTGTTGTGCCGAAAACAGGCTGTCAAATGGGGCATAGTCGGTGCTATCCAAATACAACGGAAGGTGTTGGTAGAGGTATTCTACAGCCGAAAGCATCCATTCTTCTTCTACCTTGTAGAGTATGGACTGTACATTGCTATCGGCATCGTGTAAGAGTAGGTTTTCGGTAAATTGATCCATGGCAGCTGCCAATTCCTCGGTGTGAAGTGCGCTGCTGTCTTTGTTTTGCATTACCACAAAGATTTTATCTTTTACCTTGAGGTTGTTAAACACCAACTGCTCGCTACTACCTATATTATTGGATGGTAGAAGCTTTGAGATGTCCTCTTCGTATTTCATCTGTATGCCAAAGTAGGCAAAAAACAGGGTGCTCCCTACTAAAAGAAGCCAAAATACGGCAGGGTATCGTTTAAAAAATCGATATATCGCAATGGTAATACGTGCCATAGGGTTATGCTGGGGTTACTTCTGCTTTCAATTCCATGCAAACTTCGTCGGTGGTCGACATCAGTTTGGCGATTAGTTTCCAACCTGTTTCGATCGAAACGAGTTGTAGGTGCAATTGCAATAGTGGGTATTGCTCGGGGGTGACCAATGCGGTTAATCGGCATTGGGCGATGTAGGATAGCAACAGCGGGGTGCCAACGACCACCTCTGCACACGATTTAATCATCTCGATGTTGCAAACACCGGGAGCAATGGCTTTTTCGGGAAAATGTCCCTTGTAAACAGGACTATCGGGCAGCATGTGTAGCAAAAAGTAGGCTTCACTGCCGTTTATTTCTTGTTTTTCGATGCTAAAAAAATCTTTTCTCATCTGTACTATACATTATGTGTGTTGCGCCATGTGGTTACAAACGCAGGGGTAGATGGATCAAACTCGCCATCGGCTGTTACAAACAGTTGGGTAGAGGTGGCTTTGAGAATGGTAGCACCATCGCTTTCGCGATAGATATGGTATTCAAACTGCAATTTGGCGGCCTTGGTGGGGATATAGGTAGTTTCTATAGCCAATACATCGCCCATGTATGCCGAATTTTTATACTGTAAATGCAAATCGACCACAGGCACCACATACCCGTTGTTAAAAATTTGCATGTACGATAAGCCAAATTGTTCTCCCCATGCTTCTCGCCCTTCTTCCAAAAATTTGACGTAATTACCATGCCATACCATGCGGATGGCGTCCATTTCGTAAAAAGCGATTTTACGTTGGATGGTGGCAGATAGCTTACTCATTGATAAAAATTTTCATTTGACACGTTACTATGGGAGTGTCGTTTACCGTGGTTTCTGCCGTTATGAGCGAAATGCCCATTACTTCCGAAACCAAATGGATGCGGGTGCGCAACTGGCTGCCCACTGCGGGCAGTGCATGGATGCGTAGCTTTTTTATTTCGCCAATGTAACCCAATGGAGCTTGCTTGCCGGCAACAAAAAACGGATAGCCGGCAAAAGCCGCAGCCGATTGAGCAATGTGCTCAATCAGACCGGGCTCTGTCAGGCATCCATTTGCGCAGAACATATTGTCTTGCTTTACCAATAAACCACTTTCGATGTCGGTATCGGTAACTTGGTATACATGCGATACCATTACAATAGGTTCGCGCTGTGGAATAAGTTGATACAGCTGCTCTCCTTCAAAAAGAACGGTATCTGTCATTACTTTTCGATGTTGTCGTAGATGTAATCGTAAAGCAAACCAAAGGTTTTTAGTTGTGCAATTTCGCTGCCTTTGATTTTTACGTTGAATTCGCTTTCGATAAGGGCTACCATGTCTACAAGACTAAGGCTGTCCAATTCGAGGGTTTCTTTGATGTCTGCATCAGGAGTGATGACACCAGCTTCTACTTCAAATTCTTCGATAAGAACTTCGTTGATTTTTTCAATTAATGCTTGTTTTTCCATAATGTTTTATTGTTAAATGTTGAGTTGTTGAGTCGTTTAGTCGTTTAGTCGACTATATTTCTCCTTTATTCTTTAAAATTCGATTAGTCGATTAGTCGATTCACCGATTAGTCAATCTATTACAGATTTCGGATGATTAAGGTTGAGTTGGTGCCTCCAAAACCAAACGAGTTGGATAAGAAAGTGTCAAAATGTTTTTCGACACGTTCTGCAGGAATATTCAACTTGGCAGAATCTTCGTCGGGATTTTCAAAGTTGACATTGGCTGCCACAAAGTCGTTTTTCATCATGAGCATGGAGTAAATAACCTCGCTGGCACCTGCCATCCACATTTCGTGACCGGTCATACCTTTGGTAGAGGCTACAAGCGGACACTTCTCGCCAAATACATTGTAAATGGCTTTGGCTTCGTTACGGTCGCCTACAGGGGTAGAGGTGGCGTGTGCATTGATGTAGCCAATTTCGTCTAAACCAATACCTGCC
>JAFVZF010000037.1 GCA_017508305.1 Paludibacteraceae bacterium
CACCACGAAATAACGTAGTCCATAACGGGTTCGGCATGGCCGTCGTTTGAGCTGCTATCGCGCATAAATTGCGGCATGAGTTGTTTCATAGTTATTGGTATCTTTCCTGAAAAAATTTTTGCAAAATTGCTTGCAAGCTCTTTTTAATCAATAAATTACATCGACAAAAAAACTATATCTCTTAACAAGAGATATAGATAATATTCGACATATATCTGTAAATCAGATACTTGCAAACTGAAATGTTAAAGGATTTTGGAGTAATAAGAGAGGAAGATTGTAGTAGAAAAATCAAACTATTTACATTGAAATTTGAAATTATTTTTACAATTTACATTGTAATTTGAAATATTTATTTTAGATTTGCAATGAATATAAAAATGCTAAAGCCATGCTTAAGAGGTATTTACAATTAGAAAACGAGTTAGACAGCTCTATTTTCTTATTTGGAGCAAGACAAACAGGCAAGAGCACTATTTTACGTACCCAATTAGACAAAGCAGTTTATATAGACTTGCTTGACTCTGAATTGCTGATGCGTTTTAGAAGCAACCCGAGTCTTTTGTACCAAATGTTACAAGATAAAGATGCTAATACAGTTGTAGTGATTGATGAGATTCCGGAAGTACCCGAACTATTAAACGAGGTGCATCGGCTAATTTCCGAAAAAGGAATAAAATTTGTGCTGTGCGGGTCAAGTGCAAGGAAATTAAAGCGTAAAGGGTACAATACATTAGGGGGTCGTGCCTATCCTTGCTATTTTTTCCCATTGGTAAGTGCCGAAATACCAGATTTTGATTTAGACAAAGCCTTGCTGCATGGGCTACTGCCTACGCATTATTTTGCCAAAAATCCCCGACGCTTATTAGCGGCATATATAGATGTGTATTTAAAAGAAGAAATTTTACAGGAGTCTATTGTACGACAGCTTGGCAGTTTTCAACGCTTTTTAGAGGTAGCAGCCCTGTCAAATGGCGAAATGATCAATTATAGCAACATTGCAACAGACTGTGGCATAAAAACGCATACCGTTAAAGCCTATTTTGATATAGTTGAGGATACCTTAATTGGTTATAGAATTCCTGCCTATACCAAGGTGTTAAAACGCAGGTTAGTGCATGCGCCAAAATTCTACTTCTTTGATGTAGCATTACCCCACTATTTATTAAACAGAACCTCGTTGGCGCAGGGAACCATCGAGTATGGGCATGCTTTTGAACATTTTATCATACAAGAGTTAGTGGCATATATCGGATACAACCACAAATCAGAGAAACTTTCTTATTGGCGCACGCAAACAGGTGTAGAGGTAGATGCTGTTATTGGCGATGCCAAGGTGGCAATCGAAATAAAATCGACCGATAATATTCAGAACAAACACCTTAAAGGGCTAAAATCTTTTGTGTCCGATTATCCTACCGCTCACCCCATAGTAGTATCGTTAGATAAAATTACCCGAAAAATAGACGATATAGATGTGTACTATGTGCACGATTTTCTATCTGCCCTATGGCAAGGTAAAATCTTTTAAAATATGCCACCTCAACTAACTCCACACAAAAAAACCAATGCCTCGGCTCTTGTCTTTAAGCCGAGGCATTTATTCGTATATAAATTTGTTATGGTAGAAGATTTTGCGCCCAATCTGGAATTTTTAGGGTATATTGCTTTGCTAAAGTTCCATTACTTAGCCTAAATAATAGTCTTGCATTGGTATCATCTATTGAGTTATCATAAACATACAATCTATCAACTACATGAGATATAGCTCTACAATTTGCGATTGATTTATAATACCTTGAAATTATTTTCTGAATAGGCACATCATGACCTCCATCCATTACACGTTTTGCGATGCGTGAGGCATTGATAGAGGGGTGTTCTGTCGCAATAAAAAAGATTCTAATAAAAAATCCA
Organism: Paludibacteraceae bacterium; assembly: GCA_017508305.1. Taxonomy (GTDB): domain Bacteria; phylum Bacteroidota; class Bacteroidia; order Bacteroidales; family Paludibacteraceae; genus Enterocola. The sequence goes on from JAFVZF010000037.1 coordinate 1,918, forward strand.
GCTTGCTTTGCCCTATAAAGAAAATCAATCTTGTCAATGGATGAAAAAACCGTTTCGAAAACAAAACTTTTCTTTTCCACAAGGCAATGTTCCCTTAATTCTGCACAGTATTGCGCAGCTTTAATAATGGCATCTTGATTGTTCCAATCGCCATATTTTTCGTTCGCTACAATATCAGGGTTGATGTACAACGTACCCTCAGACCATTCGTGATGTAGAAATTTCTGTGTAACGGATGTCTTGCCAGACCCATTGGGACCTGCAATTATAATCAATTCTGGTTTCTTATCATTCATGCTTTACTACCTGCTACAATGGAACCCCAATATTTTTGTTTCTCAATAATATCCTGCTTCAATAGATTCATATAACGTTCGGTAGCACGTTTGTTACGTTCTTTTGCTTCTATGGCCACCTCTTGCATAATGGCCTCTAACATTTCGTCGGTTGGCTCTTCACCCGATAAAAAGCGATACGAATTTAATTCTTGTGCTGTCATCTTAATGTTTCCTTTCTATCTATCATTGCAAAAATAATCATTTGCCATTGGATTTGCAATAGCTATGAATCATACAGAAAAATGCCTCGGCTCTTGTTTTTAAGCCGAGGCATTTATCTTATGCGTTGTCGATGCGACAATTTGAGCCTTACCCTACCTATCACTCAAAGAACACCCTAAACCACCAACGGCTGCAACCCCTGTACGAGTTACAGCCGTTGATATGATTATAATTTATTGTAATTAGTTTCTTCTGAATTTAACGATACAATCAATGCAGACCGGTTTTGATGATATAGCATCTACAAATACATTGGCAGGGTGCATATCTTCTAAATGCAATCTTTCGCTAATATAATTAACACCTTGTCCATTATAATTATCTAAAAAACCGATATTGCCAACCATCAAATCTATTTCTTCTTTAGTTGCTAATCTTTCACACCCTATATAAGGTTGAGTTAGTATGGTTCTAAAAAGTCCATCTTGGTCGCGCGTAAAACCAATGACATGCATTGGTGTTTCTGGGAATAGAGCGTTGTGCAATACAATTGATTCAAATGCTCTTTCTAATGTTGCGTAAATGGATGTTCTTAATTTAATTACCGAAGTGTCGTTATCCTTGTAATAGACTTTTGCTTCTGCACCTTGAGCAATCATTTTTCCATAGGCAGATTCTATTTCTTTCTCTGCAAAAGGAAACCAAATCTGTTTGGCTTCTGCCCATTCCTGGACTAATTTCTCTTGCAACTGGTCTATTGCTCCATTTGACGGGATTCTTTTGCTTTCAGAAGCATCGCTACTTGGCGTAAGGCTAACTCGCGCGTAGTTGCATACGATGTACGCCCCAATGAGCACCTCACCTGCACAGCAGAGTCCCGCATGCTCTTTCTGATTGAATTGAGTAAGATTTGATTTTCCATCTAATATGTCGTTAGCAAAATTGTTTATTATTTGAATGGTAGATTCAGAAAAACCATGATGATAAATGGATAAATTTATCTGTTCATTATTTATTGCTGATGTATTAACCATGGTTTGTATCTCTAACTATTCACAAAAGTAATATATTTTTCAGAAAAAAGGAATAGCGTCAACCATAATAAATAATTCGCACCATTGCTACGCATTATACCATTTGTTACACCACCAACGGCTGTAACCCTGCCAAAGTTACAGCCACATACCCTGCATTAAACCAACAAGAGAGAGCAACAGGCAAGTGTTACTCTCTCTTATTATATAGCATTTACATTTACTTATGCTTGGAGGTGCATTTTTTTGCGATACAACGCTACACCCATATAGCTGCTAACAAGCGATAGCAACATCCATGCAGACGCATCCAACGGAAGTGATACACCAGAACAGTCGGTCATACAGGCGCCATAATCGGCAGCTGTACCGCCATTGCTAAATACAGCCCCCTGACAGCATTGCGCACATAATTCTAAGAAAGTAGGATCTTGTCTATCTACCACACATGTGCCCGATGTGTATGCGCCCACTACAGCCGAGTTTACAAACGATGTACCTGTGCCCAAAGTGTAACCCTCGTTAGCAGAGATAGAACCATTGCTGTACGCATTGTACGAACTACTCGGCAAACTTATCGCCATTGCGCCCATAGAGCACACCATCAACAACACGAATAAAATTTGTTTTTTCATATCTAAAATTTCTTCGAAATTTTGGTTATTTGGTGATTTGGTTATTCGGTGAACTGAAACTCAACTCACCAAATCACCGCATCACCGTATTACCATTTATTTTAAAATTACCTTCTCTGTTTTTGTTGCACTTTCTCCAATTACATGTACCATATAAACACCTTGTGCAACAGGCAAACGCAAAGCTGCTGCATAGCCACTTGCATCGTAGCGCATGGTGCGTCCTGCCATATCACTCACATAAATGGTTTCCAACTCGGTACCATTGCTCACAACACGAATGGTATTGTCGGCGGCATCGTCTACGTATATGCTAATGGACGAAACATCGGCAGTGGCATCCTCCACATCGGTAGTAAGGTTATCATCCGGTTCTTCTACTATGTTGTCTCTCACCTCTAAGTTGAGGTAGAAACGACCCTCAATATCGCCGGCAATCAACACCTCGGTGGTATAGCTGCGACGAAGCAAGTCGTATTGTGCACCGGTATAGGTATCGGTCAATATCACGTTATTAAATCCTTCAAAGTAGGCTCTTTCAAACTTCACGTTCATGTCTTTTTGTAGTTTGATGCCCAAAGGAATTACCTGTGTCATTGCATCTACATCCACACGCGAGTATTTGCCATTGTTGGCAATGATGTATAGCTCGGGTGCATCGACATTAGGAGAGAATACCTTTTCGACATCGGCAGGCGATGCAATGTTTACATCCTTTAATTCGTCGTAACGAAGCACCACATTGCTATATGCCACACCGGTGTTAGCATTGTACAAGTTAAGCGAGAAGGTAGGCATATCCACTGCCAACGAGCGCGATCTGGTATTGCCCCCTACCAACATTTTCTTTGTAACCACTAGCGAACTTTCCTCCGCTGCAGGAGTAAAGATGAAACCATGTTGCGGACGCAACAATACATCGTTCGATGTAGAGCTGGTATTCATAAACGTGCCGGCATCGTAGTTGTAGTATTGTACAGTACCACCGGTTTCGCTTTCCAATACACGTGCATCGACATTAGCAGGATAGCTGTTGTTAAGCAAAACAGGTTCGCCTGCGGTAAGATCGCTATAGGTTGGCATTTCTTCTTCGTTTACAAATCGACCCACAAAGTTGTTGTAATCGATAGGCTCGGTTGGGTCGTAGTTGGTGCTATACATAGGGTTGTAGTAGGCAGCCGGTAGTTTGTATTTGCCATATTGGTCAGGAATGTTAATGGCAAACACAGAGGTAGGATCTACCTCCACTTCGAGCGATGAGAACGGATCAGCCCAGCTGGCTTTGCCATCGGTCAATTTGGCTTGGTGCATGTACACATGAGGCAAGTGATCTTTAACAAAATAATCGCCCGATTTTACATTACGATAATCGTTTAGGTCGTTGTCCCAAGGTTTAACAACCGTACCCACCAAAATCCATTGGTTACGAGGAGCAGTAAATCCTACCTCGGCATCGCCATAGTAAAGCGTCGAGCCGTCTTTTAGGTTTTCTACCCCCGTAATACCGGCACCATATTCTACCACAATTTTTTTGGCAAACATACCGGCATCGGTAGTTGAGGTTAAACCGGCAGATACATGTTCTTTGCTATCCATGTTGCTACGACCCGCAGTAAAGCTATCGGGTATGCGAGGCCATTTTCTACCACCTTGCACCTCTACCGTACCAATTTCTTCAATAATGGCGGTTAGATTTTCGCTAAAGTTGTTGATACACGATACACGCTGACGAATTTTTGCACTGTTTGGGTCGTTAGGGTCTTTGCGGGTTTCGTACTCCCAGTTGTTACGGTCGTCCCAATCGTCCGACAAGCCAATCCAATAAATGGTATCGGTAGGTGCACCTACTTTGCTTTGGTAAGCACCGTATGTCCAACCGCTGCCGTCGGGACGTACATTTTTATAGTAGCGGTCTGCCAAGGCTTCGTCCTCAGTCAAGGTAAAGCCAATTAACTCTTGTTCGGTAGGCTGGCTGCCCGCATTCATTGTACTTCCTTTTACAATAAGCGATGCAGGACCCGATGCGGTAGTTGCACAAACCTCGCCTTTTACATTGGTAAAGGTATTGCCGCTACAACCAAAAGCAAAGGCAGAGGTGCTATTACCTTGACGTGCATCGTATTCGCTCCAAAAGTTGTTTCCACAAAAGTTTGCATCCGGAAGGGTAATTTCAGTTGTTAAATCTTGCTTTTTAAATGCGACATCACTCTTGCCGGGACAATCTTCGTCGTAGCTATAGCAGTTGTTATACTTAAAGTAAGTGGTAGCTACATTGATGTTACGTTCTTCGGCAAACGACATAAAATCGTAGGTCGAAGCAGAGGTTATGCCATTGTCGGCAAAGAAGTACGTATTGTAGTAAAACGCCACATTGGCAACCGCATTGCCAAACTGCGTAACCAAACGCATGGCAGAAGGATTACGTTGGCCCGAGGAGGCTGTAAACTTATTGGTATTCCAAAACACATTGTTCATTACCAACATGTTTTGGGTATCTTGTATCCACATAAGGGTAGCATGGTCGCCACGGAAGTTGTTTTGGATAAACTTAATGTTTTTACACCACATAAACTTGGCAGATGCACCCCAAGCAATAGCGTTAGAAGACGCATCGTCAAACACCGACTCAAAGTCGTTGTTTTTAAAGATAACGCCATCGTAGCTGGAAATGTGCATACCGGTAAACCCATCCGAACCAATCATACAGTTTTGCACCAAAATGTTGGCATCCTCAACGTAGCCATTGCTATTAAGCGTATGCCAACTTGCATCGCCAGATGCAATATCTTTATCCATTTCCAAGGCATTGTCGCCTACACTATTAGGGTCGGAGTAGATACATAGCGAGTCTAACACAATGTTTTTACTTTTACGAATAACAATGTGGTGCACCCAAGGTTTAGCCACTGTGGTACCTGCTTTAATGGTTAAGGTATTGGCAGGGTCGGCACCCTCGTAGTTAAAGTTGTCCAATAGGTTAGAGTTGGCAGGTTTGTTGTTTCCTGCATACTTGCCTACACTGGTAGTACCACGGTAGATGTAAGCCGAGGTATTGTCGTCGGGGGTATCGTCGTAGTAGTGAACATTAATTACTACGGGTTGTTGCAAGTTGTAGCTGCTGCCCGATTTTACTACGTATCGATAGGGATCGTCGTTTTCGGTAGATGCTTTTAGTTTGTCGATGGCGGTTTTAAGCGAGCCATAGGTAAGCTTGCAATCGTCAACAAAATCTTCGCCAAGCGCAGCATTTACCGTAATGGTAATAGGACTACCCGCTTCGGGGCGATTGGTACAATCTGCCAACCTAAAATAGCCGGTTTCGTCGCTTAGGTACATCATATCGCCAATTACCGCATACGCTTTGTAGCCGTAAGTATAACCAAGAGGCAGGCTGGTGGCTGTATGCTGAAATGCTTGTCCGCGATACAGTTGCGAAAGGTTGTCGGCTTTTAGCTTGGGAGAATTACGCGTGGGTTCGCAACCGGAGGTGGCAGTTCCCATGCAATACACAAAGCCATAGTCGGTAATAGCCTCGCACAAAGTTTCCGATAGGTAGCCATATAGGGTAACCATGTTGTCGGCGGCAAAAACATTGGCGTCGTAGGTTAAACATACTGGCGAGCCAAGAGAAATACCGCAACTACCACTATACGCTGTAAGCGTGGCTCCACCCTGACCATTTACCCAACCGGTTAGTTGCACGCAAGGAGTCGCTTCGTTAAAAGCAAGCTCGCTTGTGTAGTTCCATAGGTTACTGGTGTTGTTAGGATCGTAACGCAACATTTGCACCTTGCTTATGTTGCTAAGGTTAAGCACTTGGTCTACATAAAAGATATTGCCGTCTACAGCGCATTGCACCAAATCGAGTTCTTCGCTCGAGTCTGTTTTGTAGGTTACTTTGGCTTTTAATATAGCACCGGCACTTGTCCAAGCTGCCAAATTGGCAACATCCAAGTAGATAGTACCGTTGTGTACTTCTTCTACTTCACCACTACCGCAGGCAATACGTTGAGAATATACTACTTGATTTTGCCAATTGTCAAGACTTGTTCCGTCAGCTTTTTTAGCTAAATCAAAAATATAGCGGTAGCCTTTTTCTAATCCTAAAAGGTTTGCAGTTTGGGCATCACCGCAGTTGTTGAAGATTACATTTAATACATCTACACCACTTACCGTCCATACTGCATAATTAGCTCCATTATATGAACCTGTAGTTTGCTTTTGTTCGCCACACCATTCTCCAAATGGTTTATTAGAGTCGTTGCCGTTTTCCCAAGCATAACACCACATATCAATGTAGCTTTCTTTGCCTTTACACCAAATCTGAATCTCTTCGCTGTTGCAATCGGCTACATCGTCGTCGTCATCGCCACCAGAGCCACCGCCGTCGCAGTCGCCTGAATGAGTTTCCCAACTACCACTACTATAATAGGTTGTGCCATTCCATGTGCCATTTGAAGTAGTGCTTGGGACATACATTGGCTTGTCTCCACATAAATCACCTCTGTAAGCAGCTTTTGTATTATGGAAATTATTATAATTACCTTGATTACCTTCAGTAAATGAGATATAGCCACTGTGACCTGATGGATATTCAACTTTATAAATCTCATTATTGCCAGTTCCACTACATGAAGTCATAGGAAGTGGACCTGCTTTAATGCCGTTAGAACCTGATCCATTAGTATCACTCCAATATTCACTATCGTACAGATATGCATATACTCTACTCCAGTTTACCGTGTTTTTGAAGTAAATGGTGGTTGCATTGTCACAAGGAGCAGAATATGTAGACCACGAACCACCATTATAGTACTTTGTTCCGTTTCTATTTTCATTATTATCTTTAGGTGTTAATAATGGTTTAGCTTCGGTGTAACCTTCATAATAAGCCGCTTCAGTTTGCCAAATATTTCCATAATTGTCTTGTCTGTCTTTCATAAAACAAATATGCGTAAAAGCAACAGAAACATTGCATTCCCAAATATTAGATGTCCCTATTCTGCTCATACGATAATGAGTAGCGCCATTAGTTGTTACACCATTGTCGCCATTCCACATAGTTCCATTTTTTACGTAAACATGTACGCTATCCCAGTTTGTTGGGGTATTGTCAAAATATACCGTTGCACCCCACGCACTACTGCTTACGCCTAATAGAACGCAGAGTAAGGCAAACACTCGTAGGGCACTGCTAAAAGCCCTACTCATAATTGTTTTGTTATAAAATTTTTTCATATCGTGTATTTTTTATTTTATTCTTACTAAGGTTCTAATTATTAAGGTTTTACTATTTCGGGGTTACAATCTTCGGTAACATCCGTTAGCGTAATAGTCGATGTGGCAGTGCCGTTCTGAATAGTTCCACATTCGCTCTCGCCCGATACCTCGATAGTGGCACTTACTTGATATTGTGTCTGAGTGTCCGGATCGCCATTGCCACCTATGCCCCACGCGGTAGGACGCGGAATTTTAATCGCATACGTATTGTTGTCCTTTTTAACGCTTGCTCTTACGGTTGCATTGTTAATGCTGCTATCGTCAAAGGTGTATTCGTATCCTTCGGGGGCATTAACCGTTAGTAACACTTGTTTCCAAGGAGTGGTCTCTACGTTCGATGGCGAAATGGTAAAGATGAGCGCCTCGCCGTTAAGGTCATTAATGGCTTTACCCAAACCGCTGTTGGTATCTAATGCTGTAGAACGGTCGGATGCCCATGCGGTAATGGCAGCCTTAGAGGCAGCAAAAGAAGAGGCTGTGCTAGAATTTCCTTCTGGATCATTTCCTGTGAAATTATAATAGCCTATATAATCTCCATCTGTAGTAGTACCACGAGTGGCTTCATCATATGGCCAACGTGCTGCTTCTCTATTTATAGCATCGCCCAACTCGGTGTTGTAGGCTGCAACCATGTTGCCAATAGAAGCTGCAGAACATATACCCGATTGATAAGTTGCCCATTTTTGTTTTACAAGGCTAACAAAACAGGGGTCGTTAAGTAGGCCGCCTGTTACGGTAGTTCCTTTATTTCCAGTAAACCAGAAAGGAGGATAGAAGGCGTCACCATAAACACTTGATGTGGTAATAAGCAACCCTTCTGGGTCAGCAATGCCATGTTTAACGCGTGTACCGTTGTTAAAGCTTAGCTCTTGGTCCCAAAGTGGACGAGCCTCGATTTTATCGCCATCATATACAAAGATGCAGCTGGCACGGAAACCATCTTGGTTTTTGGCAAGCTCGGTTAGGATAAACCAATCTGCCCAACTATCATAGTCGATAAGTGTACGCACGGTAGCATAATCTTTGTTTGCCAATGCGGTTTCAAAGTCTTCAAAGCGTTGTTGCACGTTTCCATAGAAAGCATCCCAAAGATCAATGTCTTCTTTTTCGGGATATTCAATTTCAAAACGTTGGTCGATACAAGTTCCATACGATTCGTTGCCGTTAGAGCTATTCTTTGTACCTGTTCTGCTGGTAGCAAAGGTTTTTTGGTCGCCATCTGTGTTTTCAACGCGATCTACCACATCGGTTTTATCGAATTTTACAATAAAGCCGTTTTCGTTTTTAATGTTAACACGATTTGCATTGTTGGTAATTTTATCCATAAGTACATAAACGCCTCTGTATTCGCCGTTTACTACCAATTCTACATACATCGAGTTAACACCCCATTCATCGGGACGCATTTTTTTGTAAAGGTCAAATACCAAGCGATTGCGCATCATCGAGGGGTCGGGAGTAGCGGCATAAAGCACCCAATCCTTGTCTGCAGCACCATCAGAAAGCCCAAACAGGTTCTCTTTGTTGGTTTTAACGTAATCTGCACCTTTTTCGTCATCGCCGCATTTTTCTTTACCGGGACAGAATGCATACGATTTCTTTTGGAAGTTCAAACTGGACGAACCGCGATAGTTCATGCGTGCTTTGCGGTCGTAGCAAATGGTACCGTCAGGATTAAACATCATTACGTCGACCGAACGTTTCTTTTTTAAATCGTCGGCATGGATTGAAGGGTATCTACTGTTACCGCAGTTAGAAGATTCGGTTGCCAAATCGGCATCACTTGGAAAATCTGTTGCTCCCGTATTAACCGAAATAATGGGCAAATTGTAAGTAATGCCAATGTGTTGTTTGTTAGTTTTGTTATTGGTAGCTTCCGTAACTTGGATATTGCCCGACACTTGCTCTTCGTCGTTATCGTAGGTTAGTTTACAGCGGTAGTAGCCCGCTTGGTTGGCACGCCAGTTGTTGCAGTTTATGCTACCGTTGGTTACTACTACATTGCCGTTGGATTGGTTGTTGGCAGCATTAAAATTGCTGTAAATGCGTGTGCAATCTTTCCATTCAGAGGTGCCGTCCTCAGAATATTGCCAAGTGTAATATTTTACAGAGTTTGCATCTACACCTGCCAAGTCTTCGTTAGACACATACATCGGGATAAAGTGAGTAGGGTCGTTGGTGTAAAGTGCTGTGCTACCCAAGGCAGCAATCTTAACACCTGCTTCTTGCACTGTAAGAGTTACAGTGTTTGAAGTAGCAGTAAGACTTGGACATGCTTTGCTAGTAGCAACTACATGGTAGTCGTATTCACGAGCTTCGCTAATAGTAATCTCTTGAGAAGCAGCACATGCGCCTTGAGACACTCCATCTTTGTATAGAGTATAATTATTTAGAGTGCTGTTGTATCCCCCCACAGTAAGTGTGGTAGGTTTATTTTGACCCACTGGGTTTACAGAGAATGAAACAGTTGGAGTAGCAGGGGCGCTTTTTTTAGTTACAGCATAACCTGTGCTGGTTGTTGTGTTAATATAGGTACCAGTAACCTTAGCAGTATAAGTGCCTGATGCAGTTGCTGCATAGGTAACACCACTGCCAACAGAGGTTGCACCTCCGTCTTTGTACCATGCGATTGAATAACTTACACCATTTGTTATTTCCGTTACACTGGCTGTTAATGTCGTCGATGTACAAAACTCTTGTTCGCCAGAAATTGTAACGGCAGGAGTTTCTTTAACAGTGATTGTTTTGGCATCACTGCCACCGCAATAGGTATCACCTTTTGCTACAGTTGCTGTAATAGTTGCTTGACCACCTTTTACACCTGTAATTAAACCAGAACTATTAACCGTCGCCACTGTCGGTGCACTCGACGACCATGTTACACCTCCATAACCATTGCCACTGGGCGATACCGATGCTTGTAGCGTACTACCTTTATTTACTGAAGTCGCGCCATTTGCAAAAGATACCGTGTAATCGGCTGAGGTGCAAGTAGGTGCTGTTTTGTAATATATAGTTTTAGTAGAAGCAGTTCCTTTATAACTAGTACTTCCACCTAAAAGTGGTGTGTATGTAACAGCATAAGCAGTCGCTGATGATGCAGTAGTAAGAGAAACGTCTATAGATTTACTTCCACCAGATGAAATAGTTGCGGTTGATGAACCGTATGCCAATTGTATAGTGAAGTTGTGGTCATCAATAGTTGCCGAAGCAGTCAATTTCATTGTTCCATTTTCATCATATACATAAGGATCTGCTTGCGTGCCAGAGCCACTATTAAAACCAGAAGCTGATAGTGTTGTTGTAGCCAAAGAAACAGTTGTATATCTGCTATCCTGGGTAACGCTTGTAGAGTTACCTGTAACAGCTGTTACTAAATTGTATGTAGAGATATTATCAGGTAAAACGATATCTCCCGTCTTATTATGCCAGCTATAACCCGCATCTCCCGGCCATGTAGTACTTCCATTTGCAGGACCCGCATCTGTACCTCTGAATAGAATCATTCCATACAATGTCATACCATTAGGAATATTCATATAGAAAACATCCGTAGTGCTTGCTGTAGAAGCGTTACTTGTTGTTCCTACTTTGTAGATTCTTTGAACTTGACCTGCGCCCCCATTTGCCCAAACCCAAGCATAATGATAACATCCACTATTATTCCACCATGTCGAACCTCCGCTGAATTTAAAATACAACCTGTAACTTCCGTCCGATTGAGTAGTGTTTGCCGCTAGCATGGCACTCGTGCCCATCAGTAGCATTAGGGCCATAATAAGCCACCTTGCGCTTAGGCGCGAGGTAAATTGTTTAAAACTGTTTGTAAAGTTTTTCATAAGTATGTTGTTTTTTAGTTTGTTTATCGTTTAGTTGTTATTTAAATCGCGGACGCACGAGCCGTGCGTCCCTACATTTCTCCACTCTCAACTCTCCTTTATAATCACACTCTCTTAACAAGAGATATAGTTTTTAACAGAAAAATAAGAGCGCCTAAGTCTATCGCGTTTTTTTAACAGCAAAATGGCGTATTATTGAGCGTTAAATTACAGAGAATCAACGCCTTAACAATACGAAACTGCGGTTTTATACGTAGACTTATCCATGCAAAATTACACATTATCAAGTATATACACAAACTTTTTTTAATGTTTTTTATGTTTCGGGGCTAAAATTATTGCCTGAGGGTGTTGTGGCTAAGTAATTGAGTATTATCGGATTTGTTACCTTATTTATATAAGGCGGCGAAGTAAGAAACAATCGAGGTTGCATCGCAATGGATACAACCTCTTTTTGATGTAAATAATGGTAATGTTACAAAGGTAGTAAAATAAATAATGAAAAAAAACCTGCCGATTAGGGGGCAGGTTTGGTATTGGGAATGAAGATTATGCATCGTTTTTATTGGCTTTATACATAGCGATTAAAATACAAACTATGCCTATTGCAGATCCGATTGCTACGAATGAGAATAAATAAATAAGTGCCATTTTTACGCTCCTTTCTTTTTGTTAGAATAACGCTCTACTATTTCCCAAACAACAATGGTTAATACGCAAAAAATACTTATTCCTGTAAACAAATAAACTAGTGCCATATTATTCTCCTTTCTTTTTATTAGACTGAGATTTTGAAGTAAAAAACAGGCCTAATATTGCAGTTAAAGCTACAGCGATACTACCACTAATAAGCAGTATTTGATTACTCATGTTCTCAATTTGCATGATCACAACTAATACAATGCCGCCAAATACTAGTTTTGAGATGTCCAGCATGTACTCGCCCGATTTTATCAGGACTAATTCTCTTGTTTTCTTGTTCATATAAGATTAATTTAAAAATGGGGGTAAACTTGTTTTGCAAAAGTACGGTTTATCAGGTACTTATGCAAACTTTTAATGGTTTTTATGAATGCAAAAAACAACCTGCCGATTTGAGGGCAGGTTGGTGTGAGGGATATTATTCTACGCTATCTGGGTGATACTCAATTCTAATCCCATGGCAGATAATAATTTTATAAAAGTTGATACTTGCATGTCTGTTAATCCCTTCTCTATTCGAGCAATATAACTGCGTGTAGTGCCAGATTTTTTTGCGAGTTCGCTTTGTGTAATGCACAACTCTTTTCGCTTGTCGCGCAATAAAACTCCGTAGTAATATGCTATGGCTTTTTCGTTAAACTGCCCACGGGTAGCTGTTCCTTCTTTGCCATATTTTTTATCGAGTAAGTCGTTGGCTGTTTGTAATGTATTGTTATTCATGGCTGGTGTCGTTTAATATGGTTTGTGCTATTTGTAGTTGTTGCTTATAATCTTTGTTTGATTTTTTTAGGAATGCATTCAATAGAATTATTTCTTTTGAACTCATAATATTATCATGGTCAATTGTAAATAACAAAGTTCGATATTCGTTATATCCAACAGAAACACGCATTTCGTAAAGATTTGTATTTTGTATGCGTTTTGCAAACTTGGTTGATATTACAGTTTGATTAATTAAAATCTGCATTACATAATCAAATTTTTCTTGAACCTTAGGTTGCAGACTACTGTAATACTCGTAAAATTGGTTAGACAGTATTAGTTTTCTCATAAGATGGATGTTTATCACTGCAAATGTATCCAATAAGATACATTTATGCAAACTTTTATTAAGTTTTTATATAGATGTCATTAAAATTAATGGCATAAAAAAAACGATATCACATCACAGGGGGATGTAACATCGTTATCTTAAAAAATGCGACTATATTAATTGTGCCAAATCGAAGAACATAGGTTGCGTTCGCCTTCCTTTTTGAAATTCATTGAGCATAACAAAACCGTTTTTCTGGTAAAATGCAATGGCATCGTTGTAAGCATCAACTGTAATGAATCGACAACCAGATTGTGGATCATTTCTCAGAGAGTATTTTACTATATCCAATAAAGAACTTCCGAGTCCTTTTTTTCTTTGGGTAAGATCTATTGCAAACCTGCCTATTTTCATGGCCGGGTAATTGCGCATCCGCTTTGCATTGTTTATACTTCTATTTAATCGATTAAAGGAAGATTTATCAACAAAGTTTTCGTAGGATAGATTGTCGTTTGAAAGTGAAAAATAGGCAATAGGATTTCCATTGTCTTCCAATACGTACGATACTGCTAATAACGATTTTTTGTAGTCAGCAGCCTTATTTAAAATAAAATCGTTCAACTCTGTATCACCACAGTTGAACGATTGAACAACCTCTCCATCTTGCAATTTACGAATCCTGTGGTTTTTAGAAATTAAATTCTGTTCTACCATAATAGTTTCCCTCCATTTAAGATTTTGCACGAATTTTTCATTCTTTCTATCTCCTCGGGAGTTGCTTTGGGAGGATTTTTGATAAGACGCTCTAAGCGTCTGGCTGCTTTGCCATAAACTGGCTGTGTGCCTTCAAAATAAGGCTCTTGACATTTCTTCATAATTTAAAAATTAATGGGGTTAAACTTGTTTTGCAAAAGTACGGTTTGTCAGGTACTTATGCAAACTTTTAAAGGTTTTTATGACTGCACAAAAAAACAACCTGCCGATTTAGGGGCAGGTTGGTGTGAGAATAATTATATAATTTTATAGTAGTTGTGATATTGCATCAATAAAATGCTTTGCTTTGGGAAGTAGATTATCTACCATTTCTTGATCACAAATTACAAAATCATCGTAATCACCACTATGTCTTTTCTCAAATAAATCATTGAATGTTTTACCATCCTCTTTGCTTACAATGCCCTTTGAAACAAAGTGCAAGCCTAACATAGAACGCACTCCACTATGCGTTTGAGCCGATATTTCGTATTTTAGCAACAACGCTATGACCGCATAATAACATGCATAATACATTCTATTGATAGCTGCTACATAGAACCCACCATCTGCATTGTATTGCGCTTCGTTTAAAGTTTCATACGCACGTTCAGTTCTATAATTAATCAATGCTATTTTGCTTTCTTTATCAAAGGTTTCCTTCATAATTTAACTCCTTCTTGCATTACGTTATAATAAAATGGGGTTTTAATGGGACGATTATACCACTGCTTTTTTAACATAACAAGTGGACTTATCTGTATCCCTGTTTGAAGTTCAAGTTCGTACAATGGCCACGTAATAGTATCTTCTTGCGCAATACTTGGTTTTTCCCCATCACCATCAAGCAAAATCAGCAAATCAACATCA
>JAFVZF010000038.1 GCA_017508305.1 Paludibacteraceae bacterium
ATTCGGTGAGCCGAATACCAATCTTGCCGAAACGGACTGCAAAGATAAAACAGGATTTTGATTCTGCAAAATTTTCAAAGAAAAAATTTTGAAAAAATTACTTCTCAAACACCGCTGTAACAGCCTTGCAACATTACTTGCTTTACAATAGAGAACCGTCGCTCTCAAAAGCGGGTGCAAAGATAGAACCTTTTTTAATACGCTCCAAATATTTTAAAAGAAAAATAAATGCTATTTTTATACTTATTTTCCAATCAACTGATTATCAAGCCGGGATATTTAGCCAGTTTTTATAGTAGGCATAACCGAATACAGCTATGGTATATACCACCAAGATAAGCACACGCACCCATAATTTAGTTGGGCTCTTTGTGCCGCTAAGCGATTGAAAACCTACCGCCAACATGCCGGGTATTCCTATTATCAATAACACCAACACGCTATACGCTTCTTTTACATATTGAAATACGGCAGCAAAAGCCAAAACAACAAATACTTTTGCTACTATCGACGCTATTCTATCCTTATTCATATATATTATGGGTATAAGTTTTTATATCGTAATTGTATCACCACGCAGGCAATACAACACAGGCGCAAAGGTAGAAAAAAAAAATAGTAGCGGAAAAGCTCGCTTGCTCTTCCGCTACAAAAATGAAAAAAAATGGAAATAGAAGCTATACGATGTAGTATAACTTATTTCAGTGAATGATCACAATAATAATCGCTTATTTCTGAATATTGTGCAGCAATTCCATATTGTTTATAATAGTTAACTTCCTCTTCAACATCAGAACGTGTTCCATAAAAATAACTCACAAAGACCTCATCAGGATAAGGCAGTACAACTTTCCAACAATATGGATTTGGATCATTCATATCAACCCCACTACACGAAGCAAACATTGTTGCCAATGCTACCAAACTTAATAACAATAACTTTTTCATAATTCAATAATCTAAAATGTTAAAAGGGTATTTTCATCACTTTATATATTTAAGGGTTAGGTCCCACATTGTTCAAATGGTCTATTGACCTTTTTTACATACACAACCGAATATCCAGCTCCTTCCAATAATACTTCGTCTAGCAATTCCTTCATAGTAGCAGCATCTGTATAATTCCAATAAGGATAAAGAATGGGCACTTGAGGATGAGACAACTGAATTTCCCAACAATACATATTGGGATCGTTGATGTCTAAATTTACACCGCCACTTTCGCAAGAGGACAAACCCATTGCAACTGCAATAATTAGGCTTAACAAGATTTTCTTACTCATAAAACTCCTATTTAATTATTAAACTTAAAAGACATATCGCACACTGGCAGCCAAAGCCCAATCGAAGGTATTAACAGTCATGGTGTATCCGTATTCTCCATAAAACAACATGCCGTAACCGGGGCGAAAATCGAGCGCAAAAACAATGGGCAGATTATTAACACTGCATTCTACACCTGCGATAGCATTGATGCCCCATTTTCCCATTACCGGCATGGAAGCAGCATAGGCTCCCATTAGTTTACTTAAACCCAAGGACACACCGCCACCGCCAAAGGCCGATAGATTGCCCCATGAAAAAGCAGCCACTTCGGTTTGATAGTAGGCATTGGGATTGAGCTGAAAGTCCCAATAGTTAATCTCGCCCGTCTCTCCTCCCGATCCTCCTTGGGTAGCAACAAGACCAATTGCTAAATCGGCCTGAACGGCAAAATTTTCACCTACAAAGGTTTTGTAGCTGACACCATTTAAGCTACCAACCACCAAGCCTACACTGTGTTGGTATGTTTGTGCATACATAACTCCCGTTGCCAGCATGGCAACGACTACAAGTACAAGTTTTTTCATAACGTATAATTTATAATTGGTTTATAATGAAATTTTTCTAAAAGCCCTAAAAGGCGTAGCCTACGCCAAATTCTGCAAATTCTACTTTATGCAAATGGGTCTTAACACTGGCATTTACTAGAAAATGTTTGGTAATGTGATACCTAACACCCAACCTAAAGTAACACCAACCATCTTCCTTTTGAATATCGTAGGCATACAATAGTCCTTTCTTTTTCGTTTCCGAGCCAGTATTGAGCGCCTGCAAACATTCTTCGCCCGGTTCCATATCCTTTATGGGATCGTACAAATACATTCCTACATGAAAAAAGATGCCAACCTTGTGAATAGTCAGTTCGTTGGCTATATTAAAACCAAATCTTAACTTATTAGAGAATTTATCCTCCGTCGTACAAGTTCGCGTCAGATGGGTAAATTCGTTGGTCCACTGGTATTGTCCATCTGCATTAGGAGCTACTGTTTGTCCGTAAGCATCCGAGAAAAACAAATCCAAACCAACCCCAACACGATGTTGGTGACAAGTGCGATAGTAACCCTCTACATTTAAACTTGCAATGCCAAAATGCCTTGTATCCGAATAATACAATTTGCGTGCACCACCAGAAAGTACAATCTCGCCAGACCATCTTTTAGTTAAAGTTGGCAAAGAATCTAAAGGAGTAGGAGCTTTTTTATACACAGGAAGGTATTTTAAGCCTACATAACCATTGAATAAATTCAATCCATAATTGGGTTGATACAAGTTTCCACTTGAAAAATGGCTAAAAGAAACATCTGCTGTAAAGAGTACATTTTTATGCAATCGAACATCTATGTTAAGTGCAGCAGAGGCAGCCACATCGACAGGGCCACCTATTGCAAAGTTGTAATCGGCGGCTTTTTCTTCCATGGTACGCGGATCTGCTGCCGCAGCAGCTACATCGCAAGGTTTGGTTGCATAAGCCAAGCCACAACCAATCTTAGTATTGAACGAGATAATCTTGTTCTTGTACAGCGGAATGTTAATGTAAGGGTAAAGGGCTATCATCTGACCCGTAACCTGTGGATTTCCTAAATCTATTACTTGCAATGCCAATCCTATATCGGGTATATTAAAATGATAGTGCCATGGCTTTGAGCCATCCATCGCCCACTCAAATGCCAATTCAGCTCCTAACATGGGACCTTTTACAAGTGGTGCAATTAAATCTTTATTATGCGGATACAACACACCACCTATAAATTGCGCTTTGATTTTGTAAGGAGCATAAGCATCTTGATCCGTTGCCAATAATGGCGACGCCAACAAGATACATAGCATCCCAAATACAATTTTCTTTATAGTATTTTCTACCTTCATTTATACTTTATGAGTTTGATCAATTCTTGTATAATCAGCGTTGACAAGATTGCATTCTTGCTTCGTTTTCCATTGATTTAATGCTGAGAATTTAAATAGTTACATTCTGATTCTGATTTTACGTTGGTCTTTTGAGCCGTCAAACTTACATTTTCGGCATGACGATAATCATCAATAATGTAGTGTACGTAGGCACCACTCCCGTATATATACATAACCACTTGATTAGAATTGGATAGTTGCCAACAATAATCGTGCGGATCGTTAACATCTAACTTATTGTTGGAACAGGATGTTAGCAACAGGAAATAGATGCACATCAGAATACTGAATATTTTTGACTTATTATTGTACATATTCATATATCGATTAACATTTATTTAATATTATAATATACTTATAATCTGTTACTTACATTCTATATAAACAATAAAAAAATCTATATCTCTTAGTAAGAGATATAGACTGATTTAGACGGCATTAAGCCAAGTTTTTGCTGTCTTATATGTAAAATTATGTTGATTTATGTGAATATATTTACAAAAAATGCTTGTTTTTATGAAAAGATATGCGTTATTTTGTGGTGTCTTCCTCTCTTACTAAGAGAGGAAGATTTTTACTTTCTATCCATCTGCAAACAAACCACTTACAGGTATACCACCTGCCAAATTTCTCTTTTCCTTTTTATTTTACTATTTTTGCGCTTGTAATACAATATAAACCTATTTATTAATAGCTACCATGGCAGTATCAAAATATGCAAATCAGATAAAGAAATCGATAGAACGATTGATATCGCAAGAATTTGACGGCAAACTCATGTACCAAAGCCACGAGGACGAACCTTATCCTTCTTTGGATAAGATTGCCTCATTTATAGAACTAACGCGTTCGATTTTATTTCCGGGATTTTTTGGCAATACATCCATCAACGCTACAACTCTTCCATATCATATTGGGGTTACCACCGAACGCATGTTTCAGATTTTGTGGGAACAATTGTACGCCGGCGCGTGCTTTGATTGCACCGACGAAGAACGTAAACTGCCAGAGAAAAAGAGGGCTGCTATGGATATGGCAGCTACGTTTATAGAACATCTGCCTGATATAAAATTACTATTACGTACAGATGTAGAAGCCATCTATAAAGGAGACCCGGCTGCCAAAAATTTTGGCGAGATTATTTTGGCCTACCCGGGCATCAAAGCTATTTGTAACTATCGCATTGCACATGAGTTACTTACATTGGGGGCATCTGCCATTATTCCCCGTATCATTACAGAAATGGCGCACTCTGAAACGGGCATTGATATTCACCCCGGTGCTACCATTGGCAAATATTTTGCCATTGACCATGGTACAGGCATTGTAATTGGCGAGACCACCATTATAGGTAATCATGTAAAATTGTATCAAGGAGTGACATTGGGAGCAAAAAGTTTTCCAACGGATGATAATAATGATATTATCAAGGGCATTGCTCGTCATCCAATTATCGAAGATAACGTAGTAGTATATGCAGGTGCTACCATTTTAGGGCGCATTACTATTGGTAAAAATGCCGTTATCGGAGGAAATACATGGGTTACACAACCCGTACCCGAAGGAACTGTATTGATCAAGAAGTAATAAAAAAAGCCTCACAATTGTGAGGCTTTTTGTTAGAAGCATCGAATTATTTACGGATGCCTAATTCTTTGATGATGCTACGGTAACGTTCGATGTCGCGTTCTTTTAGATAATCCAACAAGCGACGACGTTTACCCACCAACTTAACCAAAGCACGTTTTGTGCTATAATCTTTGTGATTTGACTTAACATGTTCAGTCAAATGGGCGATACGGGTGGAAAATAATGCTATCTGGCTTTCTGGAGAACCAGTATCAGTATTAGACTTTCCGTATTTCCCAAAGATTTCTTCTTTTAGTTCTTTTGTTAAATACATATGAATTGAATTAAAGGTCGGCAAAGGTAATGACTTTTTTTTATTTAGCAAGACTTTTTTGGTAAAAATCTGCATTTACCACATTTAATGGGACTCCCCGAAAAAAACTTACCACATTATTTAATGCCATGGCTGCCATTTTATTACGGGTTTCGCGTGTGGCTGTACCTATGTGTGGCAAGAGTACAACATTAGGTAATCTTCGCATCTCATCACTCACCTTGGGTTCGTATTCGTACACATCTAATGCAGCTCCGGCAATACTTGCGTTTGAAAGGGCTGCGATAAGTGCTTCTTCGTCTATTACAGGTCCTCGTGCTGTATTTATAAGAAAAGCGGTCGGTTTACATATTGATAGCATGCTACTATCAATAAGGTGATGCGTTTGCTCTGTGAGAGGAGTATGCAGACTAATGTAATCGGATTGGCTCATCACTTCTTGCAAAGGCATATACGTTGCTCCTAATGCCGTTTCTATGGATGATGCCACACGATTGCGGCTGTTATACAAGATGCGCATACCCATGGCCTTAGCTCGACGAGCTACCGCCTGACCTATTCTGCCCAGCCCCACAATTCCCAATGTTTTGCCATAGACATCATTTCCAATATTTTCTAACACTCCCCAACGCTCTTGTCCTTGCACCATTGCCATGTGAGAACGAGTTATTCCCCTTGCCACATCCAATAGCAAAGCAATGGTCAACTCTGCAGTGGATTCGGTTACTACATCCGGGGTATTACAAACCGCTATACCCAACTGCGAGGCAAACGGCACATCGATATTGTTATAACCCACGCCCACATTGGACACTACCTTTAGCCGTTTTGCTGCCATCAACAAGTCTTTGTGTACAGGTGTATTGAACATGGGAACAAACGCATCACAGACCGTTATTAAATGCGCCAATTCGTCCGATGAAAAGGCTCCTTTCTGAGGTTTTATCAATTTATAACCATCCGGACATACAAACGATTCGGGATAGAGGGAATGAGCTAGTAGAATTTGTTTCATACCTTAAAAACTTTTGCGTAAACGAGCGACGGGAAGTCCCAATTGTTCGCGGTATTTGGCTACTGTTCTACGAGCAATAGGATAGCCTTTTTGCTGCAATAGCTCGCACAATTTTTCGTCTGGCAGCGGCTGTTTTTTGTCTTCGCTTTCTATCATTTCTTTGAGCAATGATTTTATCTCGCGCGTAGACACTTCCTCACCAGAGTCGGTTATCATACCCTCCGAAAAGAAATATTTTAAGGGGAATATGCCAAAATTGGTTTGAATATATTTGTTACCCACAGCCCTTGAAACCGTTGATATTTCGCAGTTGGACTGCATCGCCACCTCTTTCATCGTTAATGGCTTTATGGCAAACTCATCACCACTTTGAAAGAATGGGCGCTGACTTATAATAATGGAGCGCATAATGGTAAGCAACGTGGTTTCGCGCTGCTTTACTGCTTCTATAAACGATTTTGCCCTGTCCAACTTTTGCTTGGCAAAAATAACCGCAGCCCTACGCTCGGGCGAACGGTTGGCAACATTTCCCGAATAATCTTGAAATAATTGCACATAATTCGCACCCACACGCAATGGCGGTATCGACTGATTATTGAGTCTCAGCTCATCTGTCTCGCTATCGTATAGGAAATCGGGGGTAACCGCATTAATTTTTTCCATATCCGTATCGCTATAGCCATTGCTCGGACGGGGATTTAGGGCTGTAATTTCTTGGATTGCCTCACGCATCTCTGTAGCCGAAAGTTGCAACTCGTTTTGCACCTTATCGTAGTGTCGCTGAGCAAAAGCCTCGTAACACTCTTCTAATATGCGCATAGCATTATCGATGGAAGGAGTAAATGGTTTACGCTCCAATTGCAAAAGCAAACATTCGTCCAACGAGCGGGCACCGACACCAGCAGGATCTAAGCTCTGAACATCTGCCAGCGCCTCAAACATATCGGTTTCGGTTACTTGCTTGTCAAATTGCAAGTTAAAATCGACCGTCAATAAGCTTATTTCTCTATCCAAATACCCTTTTTCGTCCAAATTGCCGACAATGTACGCCGCCATCTGCATACGCTCTTCCGATTCGTTTAACATTCTGACTTGCTCCTGCAAGTATTCTGTAAAGTTTTGAGAAGAGGAATAATTGACAAAGGCATAATCGGACGATTCGGCAACATAGCCCCCAGCATAAGAAAAATCTTCCGACTCGTCGTCCGACAAATAGTCGTTAATATCTATGGCAGTATTATCATCCGACGATTCACTGTTTTTGCCCATTTCATCGAACATTTGTTCCTCGTCTGATGCATTTAGAGCTGTATGATCGACACCCTCTTCTAACGCCGGATTTTCCTCTAACTCTTGTTGAATTTTATTTTCCAACTCTAAAAGGGGACATTCCAACAAACTCACCACTAACAGCTGCTGGGGCGATAGGGTTTGTTTAAGTTGCTGCTGTAAAACCTGTTTCTGTGCCATGCGGTAAAGGTAGTCATTTTTTTCTCGCCTACCACTTAAACGTTAAAGTTTATGCTATTTTGTCGCATATCTCCCATAAAATTGTATTTTTGAAATCGAAATGTACCAGCAACAACATAGTAACAAACGATTAGTAGCATTCCTTACTTTTTGGTTAGGATGCTGGGGAATTGTGTGGTCTTTTGATCCTATCGTATACCAACAAATAAGACAACAAGTAAGCAATGGAGATGTCGACGCCGGTATGCTTCGCCTTGAAAAACAAATAAAAAAGGAGAAAAAAGAAGCACAATGGTATTGGCTATTGGACGATATTTACAAATCTCAACGACTAACTACGCAACGCATTGAATGTTTGCAACGCGCCCTAAAAGAAAAAAAATTAACCCAAAGAAATGCCACAATCATCAGACTGGCACAAGCCTTTTTTGACAACGGCAACTACGACAAAGCCCAAGCGTTGTACCATAAGCTACCTGCTTCATTACCAAAAGAAAAGTGGATAAAGGGATGCCATATAGCTGACAGCTTGCGCAAACATCCCATTGCCGTTACACTACAGAGCATGGGCGATAGCATCAATATGCCTTACGACAATATTTGGCCCAGCCTGACCGCAGATGCACAATGGTTTTGCAGCACAGTCGTCTTGGGGAAACGAGGCTTTGTAGGCAACACCATGCAACTCCAAGAAGATATATACATCAGCAAGAAAGTAAACGGCGTTTGGCAACCAATAGAGGCACTATCATACCCTATCAATACAGAAAGCAACGAAGGAAGCCAAAGTTTTTCGGCCGATGGCAACTATTTGTTTCTTGCACGATGCAACGAACAAGGAGGCATGGGTAGTTGCGACATTTACTACTGCATTAAAAGAAACAATAAATGGAGTGCCCCTATCCTTGCACCTGCCCCCCTTAATAGTAAATATTGGGAAAGTACACCCGCTTTGAGTGCTTCGGGTAAGGAAATGTATTTTTCTTCTAATCGTCCCGGCGGAAAAGGTGGAAAAGATATATGGCAATGTAAGGTTACCCAACAAAAAGATGGCAGATTGTCCTTTTCCTCTCCCGTTCCGATAAGTGACGCCATTAACACATCTGGCGACGAACTTTCTCCCTTTTTGCATACCAATGACAGCACGCTCTATTTTGTCAGCAATGGACACTATGGCATGGGTGGATTGGACATATTTTGCAGCAAACGTCAAAAAAACGGCACTTGGAGCACCCCCCAGAACATAGGGTATCCTATCAACACCTATGGCGACGAAATGGGTTGGTTTGTCAGCCCCAATGGAGAAACGGCCTACTTGTCATCGGATCACCAACAACAAGATGCAATTCATAAAATCATTTATCGGATTGAATTGCCTGAAAACATGCGTCCTACCCCCGCCAAACCCATGCAAATATGGCAAACAGGCACTCCTTACCAATTGGAAAATATCTACTTTGATTTTAACAAAGCGACGCTTAATGACGCTTCATATACCGAATTGAACCACTTGGTTGCTACCATGAAAACGCATCCTCAATTGCGCTTTACCATTAGCGGTCACACCGACAACGTGGGAAACGAAGCATACAACCTGCAACTATCGCAACAGCGGGCAGACAGTGTTGTTCACTACTTAATACAGCACGGGGTCGAGCCAAGCAGGCTACAAAGCCAAGGAATGGGAAGCAGTCGCCCCATAGAAAGCAATCAAACCGAATGGGGACGTGCACAAAATCGTCGCATTGAAATAAGTCTGTGGCAATAATTTACTATTGAAAAGACAAATACGGCGCAATACGCCTTAAAAATTCGGGCGTTACATCCCTGTCTACCACTATATCATCCATACCCGAATACTTTTTGTTTATACGTTTTACTCTATTTTCGTACAAAGATTTAGCCTGAAAATAGCGAATGTACGGATGTCGCTTTAATTCATCTATCGAAAGGGTATTGATGGGTAATTTTTGAATATAAGTCGTATCTACCAAAAGCTGGTTTTCTATTTTTTCGTACGTTTCGTACGGAAAGTTATACACCTCTAACAGCTGCTGCTTGCTATAAAACCCGCCTAATTTTTGACGATACCTAACAATTCGATTGGCATAACCACTTCCAATGCCTCTTAGTTGTTTTAAAAGCGTGGTATCTGCTGTGTTCAGTTCTACTGGGAGATTGGTTTTAGGCTGTTTTTTAGGCAGTCTTTTCCCATCTTGTTGTATCTCTATTTTATCGATAAAATGGACTGTTTTGGTACTTTGACGCAGACTATCGCTTGCAACAAGTGTACTGTCAAAGATGGCTAAATCTTCTTGAAGTGCCGGCAACTGCAGTGCTTGCTGCTGCCTGATGGATTGCGCCACCATGAACCGAGTTAGTAGTAAAATAAAAATAAGAAGGAGTAGCAAGAGCGTGCCTCTTTTTTCGCTCTGCGTAACAAAAAAGAAAGTGTACAAACGCATCACATAAGAATTAAAATGTAATGCGAAGGTACACTTTTTTTAACGTAATGCAAAATCTATATCCTATTATCCAAACATGGAGAACAAGAATACAGCAAAAATACAAGTTGGCACAAATATACGCATCAAATAGATGTATCCTTTTACAAACAAATGTGCTTTTGGATGCTTAATGCGCAATTCTGTTGCAATGATACGTTTATCCAAATACCACCCTACAAAGATTGATATAAAGAAACCACCCACCGGCAATAAGATAGAGGCGGTAACAAAATCCAACAAATCAAAAATGGTTTTACCAAATATTTTAACATCCGACAATACGCCAAACGACAAGGAAGCAAAAACACCAAGCAATACAACCATACCAGCCACCAGACAAGCTGATTTTTTACGTGATAACGAGGTATTTTCGTACAAGTAAGCAGTTACTACTTCGTGCAAAGAAATTAAGGATGTCAATGCAGCTATAAACAACAATGCGTAAAATAAAATAGACCACAAGGTTCCTACAGGCATTTGTTGGAATACATTGGGAAGCACTTTAAACACCAAGCTCGGACCTTGCTCGGGTGCCATTCCAAAAGAAAATACAGCAGGGAAGATAATCATAGCCGACAGCAAGGCTACCAACGAATCTATACCAACCACTTGTGCCGCCGTTTTGGGTAAATTTACGTCTTTTTTAAAATACGACGAATAGGTAATCAAACAGCCCATACCCAAACTAAGCGAAAAGAACGTTTGTCCCATGGCTATTAGAATGGCCACTGGTTTTAGCTGAGAAAAATCGGGCTTAAACAGGTAGAGCAAACCTTCTTTTGCCGCAGGCAAAAAGAAAGAGTTAACCACCATAATCAACATGATTACAAAGAAAATAGGCATCAAGATATTAGAAGCCTTTTCGATACCGCCACTCACCCCACGAGCCACAATTACCGTATTGATAAACATAACAATTACCATCCATATCAAAGGAAGGTAAGGATGCGATGCAAATTGGTCAAACATCTCGCCATATTGCGCAGTGGTCATATTGGAAAGATTACCTGCTATTGCTTGTATCAGGTATTCTAACGTCCAACCTACCACCACCGCATAGTAGCCCATAATCAAGAATCCAGCCAACACTCCACTATACCCTATCCAATGCCACTTTGTTTTTGGTGCCAACTTCTTAAAAGAATCGACCGCATTGGCTTGCGAATGCCTGCCTACTATAAACTCTGCCACCACACCGGGGATTCCCAACAGTATCAACGATAGAATATACACAAACAAAAAGGCGCCACCACCGTTTTCGCCCACCACGTAAGGAAAACGCCATACGTTTCCTAAACCTACAGCAGTTCCAACGGTAGCTAATATCACCCCAATTTTAGAAGAGAAAGAACCTCGATTTTCTGATTTCATATCAAATGTATTGTTGTTGAGCATGCAAATATAGCAAAAGGCTATTCAAAAAGCAAAATGAATTTAATTTGAAAAGATTTTGTTACATTTTAAAAGTTTTTTGCCTAATTCAATTAAAAAGTAGTAATCTTGTATAAAAATTCACATAAAAAGCCCTCCTATACAGAATTATTTATTATTTTTGTTCGATATTTGCAAATATAGGAATATTTATACAAACAATATACATCATGAGAAACAAAATTGATCGCTTGCATGTCATTAAAGAAATTGTGACACAACAAGCCATCGGCAATCAGGATGAATTATTGCATTTGCTTAAGGAGCAGGGATTCTCGCTTACACAAGCAACGCTTTCGCGTGATTTGAAGCGACTAAAAATTACCAAAATTCCAAACGACATGGGTGAATACAGATACACTCTTCCATCGTCTTTTTATACACAAAGCAAACGTAATGAAACCAAAACTATCGGTAGTAACTCGTTGGAATTTTCGGGACAATTGGCGGTGGTAAAAACAAGATCGGGATATGCAGGAGGAATAGCAGCAGAAATTGACGAGCACGCCTCTAACGCCATATTAGGTACTATTGCGGGCGATGACACCATTTTGGTCATCCCTCGCGAAGGATTTAATCGAGAC
The DNA here is from genome assembly GCA_017508305.1 of Paludibacteraceae bacterium. GTDB lineage: Bacteria > Bacteroidota > Bacteroidia > Bacteroidales > Paludibacteraceae > Enterocola. The sequence continues at coordinate 12,142 of JAFVZF010000038.1, forward strand.
GAAATTACTTATATTTTATCGTCCGTGATAGAAAAACTATAACTAAACATAATTGATACAGAAGAGATGAAAGCCGAGGATGTTAAAGTCATGATTGCCGACGAGAGCCATATCAAATACGTCGATACGATTTTATCTACCATCGCAGCAGCCGCGAAAGTACGCGGAACCGGAATCGCCAAACGCGACCCTGAATATGTAAAAACAAAAATTCGCGAAGGCAAAGCAGTCATTGCATTGTACGGGGAAGAATTTGCCGGATTCAGTTATATCGAAACTTGGGAAAATCAAGAATACGTAACTACCTCCGGATTGATTGTACCCGAAAAATTTAGAGGATTGGGGTTGGCAAGAAAAATCAAGCACCAAACCTTTATGTTAGCACGAAAAAGATGGCCAGAAGCCAAAATATTTAGTTTAACATCGGGAGCAGCTGTTATGAAATTAAATACAGCTTTAGGCTACCTGCCTGTTACATTTGCAGACCTAACTCACGACGAAAAATTTTGGCAAGGATGCGAAGGTTGTGTAAACTACGAGGTTTTGCAACGTACCGGACGCCGCTATTGCATCTGCACCGGCATGCTATTTGACCCCAATCAAAAAATGTGCATGGAAGCTGCAAAGCGTGAGCTAAAAAGCGAGAAAAAAAGTTTTTGGAAAAGATTTTTTAAGTCAACAAACGATTAAACAAACATTATATATCATGGAAAAGAAAAAAGTAGTAGTAGCATTTAGCGGTGGTTTGGACACTTCGTACACCGTTATGTACCTTGCCAAAGAAAAAGGTTACGAGGTGTATGCGGCTTGTGCTAATACTGGTGGTTTTAGCGAAGAGCAGCTTAAACAAAACGAAGAAAATGCCTATAAATTGGGGGCTAAAGAATATGTAACGTTAGACGTAACACGCGAATATTACGACAAAAGCATCCGCTACATGATTTATGGCAACGTACTTCGTAACAACTGCTACCCTATTTCGGTGTCGTCCGAACGTATCTTCCAAGCCATGGCGATTGCACGCTATGCCAACGAAATTGGCGCCTCTGCGATTGCACACGGATCAACGGGGGCTGGCAATGACCAAATCCGTTTTGACATGACTTTCTTGGTAATGGCACCCGGAGTCGAAATCATTACCTTGACACGTGATGGCAATTTGACTCGTCAAGAAGAAGTGGATTATTTGAACAAAAATGGCTATTTTGCCGATTTTACCAAGCTAAAATACTCTTATAACGTAGGTTTGTGGGGAACTTCTATCTGTGGCGGAGAAATTTTGGATTCGACACAAGGTTTGCCAGAATCTGCCTATCTTAAACATGCAACCAAAGAAGGACCTGAACTATTGAAATTGGGCTTTGAAAAAGGCGAATTGAAATCGGTTAACGGCAAGAAATACGAAGATCCTATCGCAGCTATTCAAGCCGTAGAAGAAATTGGTGCTGCATACGGCATTGGCCGTGATTGTCACGTAGGCGATACCATTATCGGCATTAAAGGTCGTGTGGGTTTTGAAGCCGCTGCACCTATGTTGATTATTGGGGCACACCGTTTCTTGGAAAAATATACGTTAAGTAAATGGCAACAATATTGGAAAGATCAAGTTGCTAACTGGTACGGCATGTTCTTGCACGAAAGTCAATACCTTGAACCTGTAATGCCAGACATTGAAGCCATGTTGGAAAGCAGCCAACGCAACGTAACCGGTGAGGTTACCTTGGAGCTTCGTCCACTTATGTTCCAAACCATCGGGGTGGATTCTCCCAACGATTTGGTTAAAAATAAATTGGGTGAATACGGTGAAACTGCCAAAGCATGGTCGTCTGACGATGCCAAGGGCTTTATTAAGGTTTCTGCCACCGCATTACGTGCATATTACTTAGCGCATCCAGAAGAACGCAAATAGTCAAAAGTCAGTGCAAGGTGAGCGCAATCAAGCTCGCTTGAATTGCCGAACCGCAGCCTGACTTCATGAGCGAAGCGAATAAGGTTGACTAAACAACTAAACAATAAAACAACTAAACAATAAAAAATGATAAAAGTAGGAATTGTAGGCGGTGCAGGTTATACAGCGGGCGAATTGTTGCGCATATTGCTTAACCACCCTCAAGTTGAGATTTCTTTTGTAAACAGTAGTAGCAACGCAGGCAACAAGCTATACGACGTACACGAAGGCTTATACGGCGAGACGGACATGACTTTTACAGACATGTTGCCGTTGGACGAAATTGATGTATTGTTTATTTGTTCGGGGCATGGCGACAGCAAAAAATTCTTGGAAGCCAATGCAGTTCCTGAAAACGTAAAAATCATTGACTTATCGCAAGATTTTCGCGATGAAACGGATGGTTTTGTATACGGACTACCCGAATTAAACAAGGAGCGCATTATGGGTGCTACCAAGATTGCCAATCCGGGTTGTTTTGCCACCGGTATTCAATTAGGATTGCTTCCATTGGCAGCAAATGGGCTACTAAAAGGAGAAGTACACACCAACGGTATTACCGGTTCTACCGGGGCAGGCGTAAAGCCGGGGCCTACCTCTCATTTTAGTTGGAGAAACAATAACATCTCTGTATACAAAGCATTTAACCATCAACACTTAAAAGAAATCAATCAATCGCTAAAACAGTTGCAACCAGATTTTGATCATGCCATCAACTTTATTCCGGTAAGAGGTAATTTTTCGCGTGGCATCTTTGTAAGCAGTTATGTGGATTGCGACTTAGAATTATCCGAATTGCGTAAATTGTATGCTGATTTTTATAGAGAGGCTGCATTTACCTTTATGATAGAAGCTAACCCCGACTTAAAACAAGTAGTAAATACCAACAAAGTACTTATCCACTTGGAAAAACACGGCAATAAGTTGCTTATTTTGTCGGTTATCGACAACTTGCTAAAGGGGGCATCGGGACAAGCTGTTCAGAACATGAACCTAATTTGTGGGTTGCCCGAAACCATGGGTTTACAACTAAAAAGTAGTGCATTTTAATATGCACATCACCTATTTACTTGATACACTATGAAACTATTTGATGTATATCCACTTTTCCCCATTGAAATTGTACAAGGGAAAGGTTGTCATGTTTACGATAAGGAAGGGACCGAATATTTGGATCTATACGGAGGACATGCCGTTATCTCAGTAGGACATGCACATCCAACTTATGTAAAAGCCATTTCGGATCAGGTTGCAAAATTGGGGTTCTACTCTAATTCTATTATCAATGGTTTGCAACAACAATTGGCAGAAAAATTGGGAAAAATAAGCGGTTACGAAACCTATTCGCTATTTTTGGTTAATTCTGGAGCCGAAGCAAATGAAAACGCTTTAAAATTGGCATCGTTTCATAACGGCAAACGCAAAATACTCTCGTTTAAACAATCGTTTCACGGCAGAACATCAGCAGCCGTACGTGTAACAGACATACCCAAATACGTTGCTCCTATCAACGAAGGATTAGATGTCACCTTTGTTGCATTGAATGACATCGACACCGTACGTACCGAATTGGCAACAGGCACTTACTCGTCTGTCATTATTGAGGGCATACAAGGCATTGGAGGTATCCAAGTACCTGACGCAACATTTATGCGTCAATTACGCGATTTATGCACCGAAACTGACACTGTTCTTATCTTGGACGAAATTCAGTCGGGATATGGTCGTAGCGGCAAATTCTTTGCACACCAATATTACGACATACAACCTGATATTATCACCGTTGCCAAAGGCATTTGTAACGGATTTCCCATGTCGGGTATGTTGATTAGCCCGATGTTTACAGCCGTTTACGGACAATTAGGCACTACTTTTGGAGGCAACCACTTAGGATGCGCAGGAGCATTGGCCGTATTGGACATCATCGAAAAGGAAAATCTTGTCGATAATGCCGCTAAAGTTGGCACCTTTCTTTTGGAAGAATTGAAAAAGATAAACGGCATCAAAGAAGTGAGAGGAAATGGTTTGATGATTGGCATGGAGTTTGAGCAACCTATAAAAGAGATACGCACCAAATTGCTATTTGAACAAAAGGTGTTTACCGGGGTTGCCGGCACACATACCATCCGTTTGTTGCCGCCACTCTGCTTGAGCATGGAACAAGCTGCCGATTTTATCGAACG
>JAFVZF010000039.1 GCA_017508305.1 Paludibacteraceae bacterium
AAAAACCAATAGAAAGGGTGATTGCCGTGCAGTTGGAAAAATACTATACCAAAGAAGAAATCATGACCATGTACCTTAATCAGTTTGATTTCTTGAATAATGCAGTTGGCATCAAATCGGCAGCTCAAATTTATTTTAATACCACTCCTGATAAGTTAAACTTGGAGCAATCGGCCATGCTGGTAGGCATGTTGCAAAATCCTTCCTATCACAATCCACGTCGTTTCCCGGAACGTACCAAAGATCGCCGTAACAACGTTCTTTCTCAAATGGAAAAGTACGAATACATTACCACGCAGGTGGCCGACTCTGTACGTGAACTGCCCATTAAATTGGAGTTTCGTTCGAGTGACCATAAAGCAGGTATAGCTCCCTATTTTCGAGAGTTCTTGCGACAAATGATGACGGCAAAAGAGCCGGTTCGCAAAAATTATGCATCGTGGCAAGATCAAAAGTTCAAAGAAGATTCGTTGGCGTGGCAAACCAATCCTTTGTTTGGTTGGTGTAACAAAAATAGGAAACCGGATGGAACGCCTTATAGCTTGTATACCGATGGATTGCGTATTTATACCACCATCGATTCACGTATGCAAACATATGCCGAAGAGGCGGTTGAAGAACATGTGTCCGGTTATCTGCAAACTGCTTTCTTTAAAGAAAAACGTAAAAAATCGTATGCGCCTTTCTCTAATAAAGTCACAAAATCGGAAATTAAAGATATCTTAGAACGCACTAAACGTCAATCGGAACGTTACATCAAAATGCGTCGTGCCGGTTTTTCTAAGGCAGAAATAGATAAAGCCTTTCAAACACCGGTAGAAATGTCGGTGTACAATGGCAAACAATATGTAGATACCATTTTATCGCCCATGGATTCTATTCGTTGGGATAAGTACTTTTTGCGTTGTGGATTTATGTCGATGAATCCGCTCAATGGGCATGTTAAGGCTTACGTAGGAGGCCCTAATTTCTCGGCATTTCAATACGATATGGTGACGCAAGGTAAACGCCAAGTAGGATCTACCATAAAACCCTACTTGTATACCCTTGCCATGGAAGAAGGTATGCAACCATGCTCTACGGTTCCCAATATTCAGCCTACTTTTTATTTGGATAATGGGGATGTTTGGGCACCTCGCAACGATTCCAAAAAGAAAATAGGAGAGATGGTTACGCTTCGTTGGGCACTGTCGCAATCCAATAACTGGATATCAGCCTATCTGATCCGTAAATTCAGTCCACAGGCGTTGGTAAAACTCATGCACTCCTTTGGTATTCAGAGTCAGCTCGATCCGGTGGTGTCGTTATGTTTAGGACCTGCAGAAGTATCTGTTAAAGAAATGGTCGATGCTTATACTACATTTGTCAATAAAGGGATACGTGTTGAACCCTTGTATGTAACCCGCATAGAGGATAATACCGGTAATATTATTGCGCAATTTACACCGCAAATGTTTGAAATTATCAGCGAAGAGACGTCGTACAAAATGTTGAGCATGCTACAAGCCGTTATCAATGAAGGAACAGGTATTCGTTTGCGCTATCGTTACCAATTTAAAGGGGGTATTGGTGGTAAAACCGGCACGACTCAAAACAATTCGGATGGTTGGTTTATTGGCATAACTCCCGAGTTGGCATCTGGTGCATGGGTAGGTGGCGAAGACAGATCCATCCATTTTGATAGCATGAAAGAGGGACAAGGTGCATCGATGGCGCTTCCTACCTGGGCGTTGTATATGAAAAAGATTTATGCTGATAGTACGTTAGGTTATGTGGATACCACACATTTTGATATTCCCCAACATTATTTGGAACAATACAAATGTAGCGAAATACCTGCATCTGACGATACGTCGTCTGATGATATTTTTGGCTTATAATGTCGCTTGTATTTGCACAAGACTGAATGTTTAATCGCCTAAACAACAAAACACTAACATAAAAATCAATATTTATGAAAATTCACTTTAGTATTAAGTATTTTACCCAATGGGGGCAGAATATGGCCATTGTAGGCAATTTGCCACAATTGGGAGAAAACGACCCTTCCAAAGCCGTTTTCATGAACTTTCAATGGAAAGAAAACTGGTCCTATGTAGTGGAAATAAACAGTAAAGAACCATTCGAACTCAACTATCGTTACTTATTGAAAGATAACAATGGTTTGGATAACTTTGAATGGGGAACCGATCGCGCCATTATGGTCGATCCGGCAGCTCAAAACGATTTGTATTTGTACGACACATGGAACAATCCCGGAGCCATTGAAAATGTATTCATGACTTCTCCCTTTCAAGATGTCTTGCTAAAAGACAATTACATTCCCGTAAAAGCTTCGTTGAAGAAAAAATACACCCATATTTTTCGCGTGAAAGCACCTTTGCTCAAAAAAGGCGAAGGTTTATGCTTGGTTGGAAATGTAAAAGCGTTGGGTGCATGGGATGGTGCTAAATGCTTACCCATGAGCAACGAAAATTCTCCTTGGTGGAGTGTGAAAGTAGATTTGTCTAAAACCAAAGAAGAGGGAGTTAGCTATAAATATGCCATTTACGATTTAGAAGACAAAACGTTCCGTTATTTTGAGAATGGTCCTGACCGCTATGCACCTGTTACGGGCGACGGGAAAGCATTGACTATGGTAACGGATTGTTTTGCTAATTTCTACAACCAAAGTTTTCATGGAGCAGGTGTAGGAATTCCTGTATTTAGTATTCGTACCAAAAACAGTTTTGGTGTAGGTGATTTTGGCGATATCAAATTGTTGGTAGATTGGGCTGCTAAAGTGGGCTTGAAGTTGATTCAGCTATTGCCACTTAATGATAGTAATGGTACACATACCATGGCAGACGTTTTGCCCTATGCTGCTATTACTGCCTTTGGGTTGAACCCATTGTTCTTGAATTTGCTAAAAATGGGCAAACTATCGGACGAAAATCCTTTGATGCAAGAATATTACAGCAAACAGCAAGCCTTAAATGCCTCTCCTTTGGTAGAATTTATGGACGTTATCGGCTATAAATATGCATATGCCAATGCG